>JBHAET010000125.1:0-7866 GCA_041855705.1 Neisseriaceae bacterium | reverse complement strand
GCAAGCATGTTGCCCTCACGCAGGGCATTATCGGCGGCGTCGCCGAAACCTTGGAGGCGCTGCTGCCCGCTATCCATCAAAAAAGCGACCGCAGCTTTTTGGACAAAGCGCTCAAACATTATGCCCACGCGCGCCAAGAGCTGGATGATCTGGCCAAACCCGCCCGCGCGGGCACACCGATGCACCCGCAATATGTGGCCAAAACCTTGAGCGAAATGGCCGCCGACGATGCGGTGTTTGCCGCCGATGTCGGCACGCCGGTGGTGTGGGCGGCGCGCTACCTGCAAATGAACGGCAAGCGGCGACTGCTGGGTTCGTTCAACCACGGCTCGATGGCCAATGCCATGTTGCAGGCCATGGGCGCGCAGGCAGTCGATAAAACGCGGCAGGTAATCAGCCTGTGCGGCGACGGCGGTTTGACCATGATGATGGGCGAGCTGCTGACGCTGGTGCAGTTGCAGCTGCCGGTGAAACTGGTGGTGCTCAACAACCATTCGCTGGGCTTTGTCGCCATGGAGATGAAAGCCGCCGGTTATCTGGATTACGCCACCGATCTGAAAAACCCCAACTTCGCCGCGCTGGCCGAAGCCGTGGGCATCAAGGGCATCCGCGTGGAGCGCTCGGAAGACTTGCCCGGCGCATTGCAAGCGGCGTTTGCCCATCCCGGGCCGGTGCTGGTGGACGCGGTGGTCAATTCGCAGGAGCTGGCGATGCCGCCTGCCATCAAGCTGCAGCAGGCCAAAGGCTTCAGCCTGTTTATGTTGAAAGCGATTTTGAACGGCAGAGGCGATGAAGTGGTCGAGCTGGTGAAAACCCAGCTGTTCCGCTGACTGTGTATGTTGGACAAGCTTGAGGTGAACGGCAGTTGTGCAAGAAAAACCTATTTGGAAAATCACGTTTTTGATAACACTGTTGTTTTTGTGTCTGAAAATCTGTTGGGGAATTTGGGGTTGGACATCATCACAGTGTCCATCATCCAGCTTCTTCCCACATTCAAGGCTGCCTGAAAACCGTTTCAGGCAGCCTTGAATGTGGGCAAAACAAACGGGCCGCCAACCGGCGGCCCGTTTGGCGGCAGATTACTTGATCTGACTGCCAATCACCCCGCCCAAAGCCGCACCGCCCAGGGTGGAACCGGTATCACCGCCGATCACATGACCGGCTACCCCGCCAATCGCCACCCCGGCTGCGGTGTTTCGCTGGCTGCGGCTCATATTGGCACAAGCCCCCAGGCTGGCGGCCACCAGCAACAGCAAAACGGTTTGCTGAAAACGAGATTTCATCGCAAAGTCCTTTCGGTGAGTAGATGAACAGGACTGCTTGGAACCGTTTTGCTGGCGTCGGTTTCCGGCTTTAGCCCGGCTTTGCCGGCTTTAACCCTTACCGTGATCAACCGTGGTAATTGCCGGTTTGCGTCAATGTGTCTGTCATGCGGCAGTGCCGCTTGCCGGCATGGCCGCCTGTTCCGCCTGCAACAGCAGGCGTACCAGCTCACCGTCTTCGGGCAGGGTCATTTTCAGGTTGCGGCTGTCGCCCGGCACCAGCAACGGTGCCAGCCCCAATGCTTCCACCGCACTGGCCTCGTCGGTTACCTGTGCACCGGCAGCAGCCAGTGCCCGCTGCAGCAGGCCAGCGGCAAACAGTTGCGGGGTTTGCGCCTGCCACAGTCCGCTGCGGGCAACGGTGGCGGCAATGTGTCCGTCCTGACTGCTGCGTTTGAGGGTGTCGGCCACCGGCAACGCCAGAATGCCGCCCACCGGATGTTCGGCCGCCTGTTCGATCAGGCGCTGCAGTGCGGTGGCCGGCAAACAGCAACGGGCGGCATCGTGCACCAGAATCCGGTCGCTCGCTGCCGCCAGCCGCTGTCGCAACAGCGCAGCCAAGCCATTGGCCACACTGTCGGCCCGGGTATCACCGCCGCAGCGCAGCAGCACCAGTTTTTCAGGCAGCCTGGCGGGCGGATACAGTTGTTCGATCCGGCCATCCTGTGCCGACACCACCACTGCCACCCGGCTGATCTGCGGATGGGCCGCCAAGCGGTCCACCGTGTGCTGCAACACGGTTTGGCCGGCAATCACCGTGTACTGCTTGGGCAGCGTGCCGCCAAAGCGGCTGCCGACACCGGCGGCCGGCACCAGTGCCAGCAGGCGGCTCACCCTTGCGCTCCGGTTGTCTGGCGCCAGGCGCAACTGCCGCCAGCCGCCCGTTCCAGTTCATCCAGATAGGCTTCGTGGGCAGCCAGCTCGTCTGCGGTGGCCAAGCGCAGCGGCAAATCCAGACCGGCCGCCACCGAAGGGGCTCCGTGCGCGGCCGCCGCCGGTGCCGCATCCATCAGCTCATCAACCAGACTGAACTGGCTGCGGGTCATCGCCAGATACACTTCGGCCAGCAGTTCGCAATCGATCAGGGCGCCGTGCAACACCCGGCGGCTGCGGTCGACATCCAAACGGGTACACAGCGCATCCAGCGAATTTTTCTGGCCCGGGTAGCGTTCTTTGGCCATTTTCAGGGTGTCCACCACATTGGCGGTAATCGCCGTGACCGGCGGCAAACCCATGCGGCCGAATTCCATGTCCAAAAATCCGACGTCAAACGGGGCGTTGTGGATGATCAATTCGGCTCCGCGCAAAAAATCGGCAATCTGCGCGCCCACGGCGGCAAACGGCTGGGCCTGTTCCTCGGCCAAGCGCTCGGCGGTGATGCCGTGTACCGCCACCACCTCATCCGGGATGTCGCGCTGCGGGTCCACAAACAGGTGCAGGTAATGGCCGGTCAGCCGTCGGTCAATCATTTCCAACCCGGCAAACTCCAGCAGCCGGTCATCGCGGTCGTGGTAAAAACCGGTGGTTTCGGTGTCCACAATAATTTGTCGCATCATGTTTTCCATAAGTGGGCAGCCGCCATGGCTGCCTGAAAGGCATCAGTCTGCCGATTGGCCGCCTACAGCCGGGTGACGCTGATCACGCCTTTGACTTCGCCCAAGCTGGCCAGCACCCTGGGCAAGTCGTTGACCTGCTTCACTTCCAGGGTAAAGCGCATGCTCGCTTCCAGATCGCGCGACTGGGTTTGCACGGCGGTCACATTCATTTTGTTGCGGGTCAGTGCTTCGGACACATCGCGCAGCAGGCCGCTGCGGTCCTGGGCGCGGATTTCGATGTCAATGGCAAACACCTGGTTGTCCTGCTGCTGCGCCCAGGCCGCCGGCAGCACTTTGTCCGGCGAGGTTTGCGCCAGATGGCGGAATGCGGCACAGCTCTGGCGGTGCACCGAAATGCCGCGTTCGCGGGTGACAAAGCCGACAATCGCATCGCCCGGGGCCGGCTTGCAGCATTTGGCCAGGCTGGTGAGCAAGCCGTCTTCGCCGTCAATCAGCACGCCGTTGGCGCTGGCCTTGATTTTGCTGCGCTTGACAATGCTGGTCTCGTTCACCGGTGCCGGCGGCGGTTCGTGCAGGGCACCGGCCGCCTTCTGGATGGCGCGCGCCGACAATTCGCCCTGCCCCAGCGCGCTGTACATGTCTTCGATCTGATGGAAACCGAGGCTTTCGCACAGTTTGTGCACATTCGGTTTGGGGTGGATTTTGGCCAGCTGCTTTTCAAACAGCTGGCGCCCGCTTTCGCGCACCGCTTCGGCATTTTGCTGGCGGATGTGGGCCCGGATTTTGCTGATCGCCTTGCTGCTTTTCACCCAGCCGTCGTGCAGCCAGTTGACCGAGGGCGCACCGTCCTTGGCGGCAATAATCTCCACCCGCTGCCCGTTTTCCAGGGGGGTGGACAGGGGCACAATCTGGCCGTCCACCTTGGCGCCGCGGCAGCGGTTGCCCAAATCCGAGTGCAGGGCGTAGGCAAAGTCGATCGGGGTGGCGCCGCTGGGCAGGGCAAACACCTTGCCATGCGGGGTGAGCACATAAATGGTGTCTTTAAACAGCTCGGTCTGAAACGCATCGGCCAAGTCCTGCTTGTCCGATTCGGCCATGTTTTCCCGCCAGTCCAGCAACTGGCGCAACCAGGCGATTTTCTGCTCGTAGGCACTGTCGCCCTTGCCGCCTTCTTTGTAGCGCCAGTGGGCGGCCACCCCGAATTCGGCATACTGGTGCATGTCGAAGGTGCGGATCTGCACCTCCACCCCTTTGTCCTGCGGCCCCACCACCACCGTGTGCAGGCTGCGGTAATCATTGGCCTTGGGGTGGGCGATGTAATCGTCAAATTCGCCCGGGATCGGCTGCCACAGGCTGTGGACAATGCCCAGCGTGGTATAGCATTCCGGCACCGTGTCCACCAGAATGCGCACCGCCCGGATGTCGTACAGGCCGTCGAAATCCAGCTTTTTTTTCACCATTTTGCGGTAAATGGAGTAAATGTGCTTGGGCCGGCCGGCCACTTCGCAGTGCATGCCCAGCCGCTGCAATTCGGTTTTGACGGTATCGACAAACTGCTGGATGTATTCCAGCCGCTCGGTGCGCTTTTCGTCCAGCAGACTGGCGATGCGCTTGTATTCTTCCGGATTCTGGTGGCGGAAACCCAAATCTTCCAGCTGCCATTTGAGCTGCCACACCCCCAGCCGGTTGGCCAGTGGGGCGAACACATCCAGGGTTTCCTTGGCAATGCTGCGCTTGAGTTCGCCATCGGCCACCTGCGACAGATAGACCATGGTTTGGGTGCGCAATGCCAGCTTGATCAGCACCACCCGGATGTCGGACACCATGGCCAGCAACATCTGGCGCATGGTTTCGGCCTGCTGCTGGCGCTCCTGCGGCGTGTCCAGGCTGCTGCCGCGGGCAAAGTGGGTCAGTTTTTGCACCTGATCGATGCCGATGACCAGCCGCAACACCGCCTCGCCGCAACGCTCGCGGACCAGGGTTTGCCAGTCTGCGGCATAGCTGGAAATGTCGGCCAGCAGGGTGGCGGCCACCGCTTCGGGCAACAGGTCGAGTCCGGCCACCACTTCGGCGGCCGCCACAATGTGCCGGTACAGCGGCTCGCCGGCAAAGGTGTGCGCCGCATCCGGATAATGGGCGGCCGCCAGTTGCTGTGCGGCGCCGACCATGGCCGCATCGTTTGCGGACAGGGTGGCCAGATAGGCCGCCAGCCAGTCGCTGCCGGCCGCTGCCGGGCTGGAAATGTCACCGTTTGCCACCATGATTGCCGCCACGCGCCTTCAGTCACCAAAGAGCGTTATTGTACCCAAAAACACCGCCACGCGCCGCACGGGCTGCCTGAAAACTGTTATGATAGCGCCCGCTGTTGTGCCACCCGAAAGAGACGCATGTTCACCCATCCCGAAGTCATGGGCGTTGAGGCCCTGGCCGCCAAAATCCGCAAAATTCCGCACTGGCCGCAAGCCGGCATCCTGTTTCACGACATCACGCCGGTGCTGCAAAGTCCGCAATATTTCCGCCTTCTGGTCGATTTGCTGGTTTACCGCTACATGGACCAGAAAATCGATGTGGTGGCAGGGCTCGATGCGCGCGGTTTCATCATCGGTGCCGCCCTGGCCTACCAGTTGAATGTCGGCTTCGTGCCGATCCGCAAAAAAGGCAAGCTGCCGTTTGACACCGTATCCGAAAGCTATGCCCTCGAATACGGACACGCTACCATCGAAATGCACACCGATGCCCTGCACCGCGGTTCGCGCGTGCTTCTGGTTGACGATTTGGTCGCCACCGGCGGCACCATGACGGCCGGCATCAACCTCATCCACCGCCTGGGCGCCACTGTGGTGGAAGCGGCCGCCATTCTCGAATTCACCGACCTGCCCGGCGGCCGCAACATCCGCAACGAAGGCGTGCCGCTGTTTACCCTGTATCAGAACACCGGCAGCATCGAGGCTGCCTGAAACCGATTTTCCGGAGTCTGCCGCATGAATCCGTCCAGCCGGCTGCCTTTTTTCGGCCTCATCCGTGTCAGCGGCGATGACCGCGCCGCCTTTTTGCACAACCAGCTTTCCAACGACATTGCCCAACTGCCCACCGGCAGTGCCTGCTATGCCACCTACAACACCCCCAAAGGCAGGGTGCTGGCCAATATGCTGGTACTCAACCGGGGCGACGACCTGCTGCTGGTACTGGCCGCAGACCTGTGTGCCGCGGTTGCCAAGCGCCTGCAACTGTATGTGCTGCGCAGCCGGGTTACATTGACGATACTGAGCGATTGGGCGGTGGCCGGCAGTCCGCCGCCGCAGGCGCAGCCGGCGCCGCCCGTCACCCCGCCGCTGCGGCTGGCGACCGAGCAGCAAGGCGATATCTGGCACATCCACCTGCCGCACGGTGGGCAGCTTCTCGTCGGCCCTGCCGCCGGTTTGCCGGCACAGGATGCCGCCAGCGAAACCGCCTGGCAACGGCACGAAATCGACAGCGGTTATCCGTGGATCAGCCAGGCCACCAGCGAAAGCTGTGTCGCCCAAATGCTCAACCAGCACCTGCTGGGTGGGGTGCATTTCAAAAAAGGCTGTTATCCCGGACAGGAAGTGATTGCCCGTGCCCAATACCGCGGCCAGGTCAAACGCGGCCTGGTGGCCGTCTGTGCCGATGTCCCCCTGCCGCCGGGCGGCAAGCTCCTGACCCAAGAAGGCGAAGAAGCGGGTATCATCATCAACAGCGTAGCCGATGGTGCGCACTGCCGGGCGCTGGCCGTGATCAAGTTTGCGGCGGCCGACACTGCCTTGCACCTTGCCGATGGGGGCGCCCCCCTCACCCTGCAACACCGCTTTTTCCCCACACCGGCTGCCGCATGATGAAACAATGGTTTTTTGCCAAACCCGGCCGTTTACGCCGCGTGCTCAACTGGTGGCCGCCATTTTTGTTCAGCGGCATCAAAATCACCCATTTGAGCAATGACTTCCGCTATTGCCGGGTGATTCTGAAAAACTGGCCGGGCACCCGCAACGCCAACGGCACCCAGTTTGGCGGCAGCCTGTTTGCCATGACCGATCCAGTGTATTCGCTGATGCTGATGGGCATTCTCGGTCCGCGCTATTTCGTGTGGGACCAGTCGGCACACATTGACTTTCTCAAACCGGGCACCGGCGAAGTGGCGGTGGAATGCCGGATTGACGATGAATTTCTGGCCGCCATCCACCAGCACACCGCCGGCGGCGACAAATACCTGCCCCGCCGCATCGACCACATCCGCGACCGCAACGGCCACACCGTGGCCACGGTGGAACGCACCCTGTATGTGCGTCTGAAACCGGCCTTCCGCCCGCCCAAGGCTGCCTGAAACCACAGCGGCCGCGCCGCATGGCTTTTGTGCAAAGGCCGCAGAATGCTCAATCCGGCGCCAACGCCGAGCGCAGCGGCTTGCGCTGCCAGAACCGAGGCCGCAGCCGCAACGGCTGCCACTGCGGTTGGGTGCCGTCGCCCAGGCGCAAGCGCATGCCACCCTGCCAATCGGTGCGGTACAGCATAATGCCACGCTGCCGCAACACGGCCTGCACCTGCGGATGCGGATGATTGTGGGCATTGGCAAAGCCGCTGGAAGCCACCGCCAGCTGCGGACGGACCACCCGCAACCAGCGCGGCGACGTGGCGGTGCGGCTGCCGTGATGCCCCAGCACCAACACCTGGCTGTACACATCATCACCATAGCGAGCCACCAGCGCCGCCTCACCCTTCACCCCCAGATCACCGGTTAGCAGCAAGGCCTGCCCACCGGCCACCACCCGCAGCACACAACTGTGCTCATTGTCCCCGCCCGCCACCGTGGGCGGCAGGGTGAGAAACTCAAACCACACCCCGTCCCACTGCCAGTGCAGTCCGTCACGGCACCAGTGCACCGTACCGGCATAGGCCTGCGGCTGGCCGGCATACACCTGCCGGGGCGCCAATGCGGCCTGAACCGCCGCCGCTCCGCCGTCGTGATCGGCATC
>JBHAET010000124.1:0-4008 GCA_041855705.1 Neisseriaceae bacterium | reverse complement strand
CTTGGCCTGCAAGTCGGCCGCAATCACCGCCACCACGGCCGCCGCGTCGCGGCGCGGCACCTCAATCAGGCGTGCCTGCGGGCAAAACGGATGCTTGCCGCCGCCCTCGTCCCACAAATAGAGCGGGACTTCGGCGCGCCAGGCATCGGATGCATAGGCTGCCTGCAGGGTTTTGAGCTGTTTTTGGGTCAGCCGTGCCGCATCCAGCAGCACCGCTTGGGTACGGGCGTCGGCGAGGCCGGTTTCCCATTCGTCAAAGCGGGTATTGTCGAATACCAGCATCATCGGGGAGGCGACCTGCATTTGGTTTTTCAGATGGCTGACGCCGTCTTTGGACAGCACCAGTACGCTGCACAAGGCACTCATGTTTTCCTCTTTTCTCTGTTATTGTCATGGTTTGCGGTTGCGGGCGTTATGATGCCGCCAGCCACCGGTTTTGACAAGCATGCAATGCCCAAAACAAGGCTGCCTGAAAACGGATTGCGGTTTTCAGGCAGCCTGCGGGTGTTGCCAAGCGGCTTGGAGCCGATGCCGGTCGGATTCAGCGCAAGTGGCGCAAAACGGCCAGAATCGGGCTCAGCATCGCTTCGCCCAGTCGCAGCGAGCGCTGGCCGTTCCAGCCGAAATCGTCATCCGGCCAGTTGTGGTTGTCGGTAAACGGCATTTCCAGAGTAAAGGCCAGGCAACCGAAGGTTTCGGCCACGTAGTTGGTGGCAAATCCCAGATTGGCCTGGCCGGGGGCTTCTTTGGCATAGCCGTGCTCGTCCTGGAAATCGGGGCTGGCGGCGGCAAATGCGGTTTTGAAGCGGTTTTCCAGCTCGGCAATCCGTGCGTCATAGGCCGGAACCCCCTCGCTGCCGGCCAGGAACACGAACGGAATTTCTTCATCGCCGTGGATGTCGAGAAACAGGTCCACCCCGGTTTCGTGCATTTTCTGGCGCACATAATACACTTCCGGGCTGTAGTCGAGAGTCGGTTGGTGCCACTCGCGGTTGAGGTTGGCGCCGGCAGCATTGGTGCGCAAATTGCCCAGCGCCGAACCGTCGGGATTCATGTTCGGCACAATATAGAATGTGGCCTGGTCGAGCAGGGCGCGGGCGGTGGGGTCCTGGTGGTCGAGCAGGCGATTGAGCAGGCCTTCGACAAACCATTCGGCCATGGTTTCCCCCGGGTGCTGGCGTGCGGTGATCCAGATTTTCAGATCGCTGGCCGCCTGGTTGCCGATGGTGAGCAGGTTCAGGTCGCGCCCTTGCAGGGTGCTGCCCAAGTCATCCACCTGGCACAGGCCGCTGCCTTGCGCTTCACCGATCAGGTTGAGGTGCTGCTCGTAGCTGTAGGGTTCGAAATAGGCGTAATACACGCTGTTGGCCAGCGGTGTGTGGCGAATGGTGAGCACGCCGTTTTCGTAATCGGTGGGGACGCGAAACCAGTTTTGCCGGTCGTAGGAACACATGGCGTTGTAATGTTCCCAACCGCGCGGAAAGGCTGACTGTGCGGCATTGTCAAAGTGCATGGCCAGATTCTGGTAGGCGGCACCCTGGACGCGGAAATAAAACCATTGGGCAAAATCGGCGGCATGGTCTTTGGGCAGGCGCAAGCGCAGATCGGCAGGATTGCTGATGTCGACAATTTCCACATTGCCGCCGTCAAACTGGGTGCTGATTTTCAGCATGGCAAACACTTTCTTGGCTGACAGGACAAAACACGGCAGCCAAACCGGGTGTGGCTGCCAGACGATGCGGCATTGTACTGTGTTTGCCGGCCCGGTGTCATGCCGGTGTGGCCGCGGTCATGCCGGTTACATATTATTAATGCTGGTCAGCAACCGCAACTTGCACTAAACTTACGCCCGTTTGTGCATTGCACGATGCGCTGTGGCCAAGGGCAGGAGGGTGGCCGTGAACCGTTTTGCCGGTTGCCGGACGCCTTTTCTCATCGCTGTGGCCGCTTGCACGATCCGTCGGGGACGCTTTGCCAGGCCGGCCGACAACCCTGGCCGCTGCTGCTGCAAAGCTGCCGACCCAAACCCACAAGGTGCTTTATGAGTGTTGAAAAACGCGTCATCAAAAAATACCCCAACCGCCGCCTGTACGACACCGCCATCAGCGGTTACATCACGGTGGCCGAAGTCAAGCAAATGGTGCTCGAATACACCGACATCGAGGTGGTGGACGCCAAAACCGGCGAAGATTTGACCCGCCAGGTGTTGTTGCAGATCCTGCTGGAAGAAGAAGCCGGCGGCACGCCCTTGTTCAGCAACAATGTGCTGTGCCAGTTCATCCGTCTGTACGGCCATACGGCGCAATCGATGCTGGCCCCGTTTTTCGAGCAGAACATGAAAATTTTCCAGGAGTGGCAGCAGCATATGCAGGCCCAGACCAAGGGTGCCATGCCGTGGTTCAATCCGTTTGCACTGGGCGGTGCGGCGCCGAGCCTGGCCGACTGGCAACGCCAACTGCAACAGCAGTCGCTCAAATTCTGGCAGGGCATGGGCGTGGTGCCGAAAGACAAGGGCGGCGAATAAAGCCCGCCGCTTTGACCTTGCAGCAGGCTGCCTGAACGGGAGGTTCAGGCAGCCTGCTGCTGTTTTCCCGGTTTGGGCATGACGGCTTGCCGGCCGGGTATGGCCGCAGCATGGTGCCGTAGCCAACAACGCCATGGTTTATGGAGTGTGACCGCAATGACCCTCACCTTGATGTTTCGCGAATACTGCAGCTTGTGCCACCAAATGCGCGACCAGCTGGCCCCGTATCAGGCCGAATACGGTTTTGCGCTGGAAGTGGTGGATGTGGATGCCGACCCGGTCTTGGAGCAGCGTTACAACGAACGGGTGCCGGTGCTGTTGCTGGACGGCCGGGAAATCTGCCACTGGCATCTGGATGAGGCCAAGCTGCGCGCCGCGCTGGCGGCGGGCGCCTAGAGGCTGTTGACAATGAACGCAACAGCGGTCTTTTCGGTTAAAATACGGCCTTTTGTGTTGGCCGATGCTGCCTGAAACGTTTTCAGGCAGCCTGACGGTTTTCTTTTATTTGTGACTGCATGAACAACATCCGCAATTTCTCCATCATCGCCCACATCGACCACGGCAAATCCACGCTGGCCGACCGTTTCATCCAGTACTGCGGCGGTTTGGACTCGCGCGAAATGAGCACCCAGGTGCTCGATTCGATGGACATCGAAAAAGAGCGCGGCATCACCATCAAGGCGCAGACCGCTGCGCTGAACTATACCGCCCGCAACGGTAAAACCTATCTGCTCAACCTGATCGACACCCCGGGGCACGTCGATTTTTCTTACGAAGTGTCGCGCTCGCTGTCGGCCTGCGAAGGTGCACTGCTGGTGGTGGACGCTTCGCAAGGCGTGGAAGCACAAACCGTGGCCAATTGCTACACCGCCATCGATTTGGGGGTGGAAGTGGTGCCGGTGCTGAACAAAATCGATTTGCCCGCCGCCGACCCGGACCGGGTGGCGCAGGAAATCGAAGACATCATCGGCATTGATGCCGTCGGCGCAGTGACCTGCTCGGCCAAAAGCGGGCTGGGCGTGGAAGAAGTGCTGGAGGAGATTGTCGCCAAGATTCCGGCTCCCACCGGCAATCCGGACGCACCGCTGCAGGCGATGATCATTGATTCCTGGTTCGACAATTATGTCGGCGTGGTGATGCTGATCCGGGTCAAAAACGGCCGCCTGAAGTTGAAAGACAAAGTGCGCTTCATGTCCACCCGTGCCGAAACCCAAGTCGAACAGCTGGGCGTGTTCACCCCCAAATCGGTGGCCAAAACCGAGCTGGGTGCCGGTGAAGTGGGTTTTCTGATTACCGGGGTCAAGGAATTGGGCCAGGCCAAGGTGGGCGACACCGTGACCCTGGTGCAAAACCCGGCTGCCGAGCCGCTGCCCGGTTTCAAGGAAGTGCAAAGCCAGGTGTTTGCCGGCCTGTATCCGGTGGAGAGCCACGATTACGAGGCCTTGCGCGAGGCGCTGGAAAAACTGCAGCTCAATGACGCGTCG
>JBHAET010000123.1:0-3850 GCA_041855705.1 Neisseriaceae bacterium | reverse complement strand
TGTCCGTTGAGAAAGCTGCGGCTTTTGCCTTTGCGGTCAATCACGCGGCGGATGCTCAATTCGGCATCCTCCTCGCCCAACAAGCCCTGCTCACGCAACAGCTGCTGCACAGCAGGCAGTGCGTTGAGGTCAAACAAGGCCGACAACTGCGCCTCCTCAGCCCCGTGGCGGATCTGGCCGTAATCGGCCTTGTCGCCCAGCAGCAGGCCAATGGCATCCAATGTCACCGACTTGCCGGCACCGGTTTCGCCGGTAAGCACGGTGAAACCGGGCTGAAAGTCCAGATCCAGGGCTTCGACCAGCACAAAATTACGCAAGGACAAGGCCAGCAGCATGATGTTTCCTTATGAATAGCGGCACCGTAATGACTTCAGTAAAAAGACCAGGCGCCGAGCCGAAAACCGTACGGATGGTAAGGCAGCAAAACAGGCTGCCTGAAAGCAGCCTGGTACAGCCTTGGTCAATGATTAAACCAGTTGTTCGCCCCAGTGCAGTTTCTGGCGCAGGGTTTTGTAATACTGGTAATCGGTGGGGTGCAACACCCGCAAGGTGTTGCGGTAGCGGCGAATCTGGATACGGTCCATGCTGTGGATGTCCACATAGGACTGGCCGTCGAAATGGGCGCGCGCATCGCCGCCCTTGGTCACCAAAATTTCGATTTCGCTGGTGTCGCTGACTGCAATCGGACGGTTGGTCATCGACTGCGGGCAAATCGGCACCAGACTAAACGCCCGCAAGGTGGATTGCAAAATCGGCCCGCCGGCCGCCAGGGCATAGGCGGTGGAGCCGGTGGGAGTCGACACGATCAGGCCGTCGGAGCGCTGGGTATAGACAAATTCGCCGTTGATGAACACCTCAAATTCAATCATCTGCCCCATGCCGCCGCGACTGAGCACCATGTCGTTCAAGGCCAGTGAATGCTTGATCTCCTGTCCCTCACGCCACACGGCACTTTCCAGCAAAATCCGCTCTTCCGGCAGGTATTTGCCGGTGAGCATGCCGGCCAGATCATGCAACATGCTTTCGCGCGGCACCTGGGTGAGAAAACCGAGATGGCCTTGATGGATGCCGATCAGCGGCACCCGAAACGGCGCCAGTTTGCGCGCCACCGACAACAGGGTGCCATCACCGCCGAGCACCACCACCAGATCGCAACGCCGGCCCATGTCGTCCTTGGGCACCACCTCGCAACCGTTCAGCGATGCGGCATCCACCAAACCTTCGTCCACCGCGGCGGCATCAATGTAAATGTGCAGCGACTCCGATGCCAGAAAGGCGATCAAATCCTGCAGTGTTTGGCGAATGTACGGTGTTTGCGGACGGGTCACCACGCCGATGTGATGAAATTGACTGTTCATGGCGCTGCGGCAAAGAAAAATTGGCGCTTATTCTATAATGACTGCCGCCCAGCGTCACCACCCTTTTGCGCTGTGTTAAAATGTGCGCCCCTTGTGTTTGCCCGCCCGCCATGTCTCCCACTGCCGCCCCCCGCGCCCTGGCCCTGCTCGGCCCCACCGCATCCGGCAAAACCGCGCTGGCACTGGCGCTGGCACAACGGCTGCCGCTGGAAATCATCAGCCTGGATTCGGCCCTGGTTTACCGCGGCATGGACATCGGTACCGCCAAGCCCAATGCGGCCGAATTGGCCGCAGTACCGCACCATCTGATCGACATCATCGACCCCTTGCACAGCTACAGCGCGGCACAGTTTGTGGATGACTGCACCCGACTGGTTGCTGCCATCCACCGCCGCGGCCGTTTGCCGCTGATTGTCGGCGGCACCATGATGTATTATCACGCCTTGAGCCAAGGCTTAAACACGCTGCCTGAAGCCGATCCGGCCGTGCGTTTGCAGCTGCAGGCGGAAAAGCAGCAATACGGCCTGGCGCACCTGTATGCCCGCTTGAGGGCAGTGGACCCGCAAACCGCCGCCCGCATCGAAGCCGGCGACAGCCAGCGCATCGAGCGGGCATTGGAAGTCTGGCAGCTCACCGGCCAGAGCCTGAGCCGGCATTTTGCCGCCCAACAGGCCGCATCCCCCGCGCTCATGCTGCACAGCATCGCCCTGGTGCCGGCAGAACGCAGCCGCCTGCACCGGGCCATCGGCCAACGCTTCGACAGCATGCTGGCCGCCGGCCTGATCGATGAGGTGCGCGGCCTGCAGCAGGATTATCCCACCCTGCATGCCGATCTGCCGAGCATGCGCTGTGTCGGTTACCGCCAGGTGTGGGACCATCTGGCCGGCCGCAGCACCCTTGCCGTCCTACGCGAACAGGGTCAGGCCGCCACCCGCCAGCTGGCCAAACGCCAGCTGACCTGGCTGCGCAAACTCGGTGCCGACACCCTGATCGATCCCTATGCCCATCCTGATCCTGCGGCCGCCGTGCTGACCGCCTGCCGCCGCCATTTCGACTGTTGAGACACCATGACCGCTCCCCTGCGCCCCGCTCCGCTGAAACGCCGCTTTGCCGCCCTGCTCTACGAAGCCCTGCTGCTGGGTGCCGTCACCGCCGTGGCCGGTTTGGTGGCCGGCATTGCCGCCACCGCCTTGCACGGCACGCCCCTGCTGGCACGGCTGGTGGTCAGCCTGATTCTGCTGGCCGCCTGGTGGTGGTATTGCAAAAGCAATTGGCGCCGTCAGGGCCAGACCTTGCCCATGCGGGTGTGGCACATCCGCCTGAGCAACCGCAGCGGCGGGCAGCCGCCGCTGGCCCAACTGCGCCTGCGCTTTATCTGGGCCTGTTTGCTGCTGGTGCTGGTGCCGGCCGTGGCCTACTGGGGCCTGCGCAGCAGCGGCATCCCGCCCAAAGCTGCCGCCGGCGCCGCCCTGTGCTGGTGGATTCTGCCGTGGGGCTTTGCCTGGCTCAACCCGCAGCGTCAATTTCTGTACGACTATCTGGCAGGTACCGTCTTGCTGGACGTCAAAACGGCCAAATCCGGACGCAATGTAGCCGACTCATAATCAATCACACCGGCCAGCGGCCGGTCATGCCCGTCCTCACATCTGCCGGCACCCCACCGGCAGCAACCTTTGTGCCTGGTGCCATGTTCAACGCGGCAAACGCAAATGGCCGCTGCTCCACACCAAGCCTGCGCACCACTGTGACTGCAATCACACTCCCGCCTCCCGTTCCGTCCAGATCCCGCTAACCGGATTTGCAGCGCCTGACAGGCTGTTGTATACTGCGCCCGCTTAAAAATAAATAATAATGATTATCATAAAATGATAAATGCAGGGGATGATATCTATGCACTCACATAAATTGCTGCCGATGGCCCTGACCATCGGCCTTGTCTTCACCACCCCGCTGCAAGCGCAGACGGTTTCCGCCGCCGAACCGGCGCAACAGGATGCCGGCGCGGACAACAGTGCCGCGCTGGGCAATATTCAGGTCATCGGCCGGCGCGCATCGCAAACCCATGTCGAACGCCTGAACCGCGACACCATTACCCGTGAAATGATCCGCGACAACCGCGATCTGGTGCGTTACAGCGCCGATGTCGGGGTGGCCGAAAACGGCCGCCACCAAAAGGGTTTTGCCATGCGCGGGGTGGATGACAACCGGGTCGGCATCAGCATTGACGGGGTTGCGCTGCCCGACTCGGAAGAAAATTCGCTCTACAAGCGTTACGGCAATTTCAATAATTCCCGTTTGCGCATTGATCCGGAACTGGTGCGCAATATCGAAGTGGTCAAAGGCTCCGACGCCCTGAATTTCGGCAGCGGCTCCCTGGGCGGCAATGTCCATTACCGCACCCTCGGTGCGGCCGATATTTTGCGTGACAACCGGCAGTTCGGCGGCATGCTGCGCAGCGGCTACAGCAGCAAAAACCGCGAGTGGACCAACAC
>JBHAET010000122.1:0-12530 GCA_041855705.1 Neisseriaceae bacterium | reverse complement strand
GGCCTGCTGCTGTTCGACCATATAGGCCACCAGCATGCCGAACTGGGTGCCCCAGTCGCCGACGTGGTTTTGGCGGATCACGGTGTGTCCCAAAAAGCCGAGAATGCGGGCGATGCTGTCGCCGATGATGCTGGAGCGCAAATGGCCGACGTGCATTTCCTTGGCCAGATTGGGTGAGGAGTAGTCGATGACCACCGTGTCCGGGGTTTCGCTCTGGCGAATGTTCAAATGGCCGTGATGCAGGGCGGCGGCGGTTTCGCGCGCCAAGAAGGCCGGATCCAGGCGCAGATTGATGAAGCCGGGCCCGGCCACTTCGGCACTGGCAATCAGCGCATTGCCGGTCAGCACATCGGCCACCTGCTGTGCCAGCTCACGCGGGTTCTGGCGGCGCTGCTTGGCCGCCCCCATCACGCCGTTGATCTGGTAATCGCCAAAATCGGCATTCTTGGCCGGTTGCAACACAATCGGGCTGCCACTCAGGCCCACCGCAGCAAAGGCTGCTTCCACTTCAGTGGCAATTAATGGATGTAATTTCATGATCTCGGTTTGCTGTTATGGGATGTCAGAAGAAATCGGTACGGCCAAGCGGTTTGCCGGTTTGCGTGCGGCATGCCGTCACAGCGGACGGACAGCACTGCTCAGTCTTGGCGGCGGATGCGGCCGGCCGTGCCGTAGGCCAGCACTTCCACGGTACCCACGGTGCCGCTTTGGCGGTTGAATACATCGTCCAGCGGCACGGTGCTGATTTTCAGGTTGAGCACCGCATCGGCTCCGGCGGCGGCGGCCTGCTGCTTGAGGCGCAACACGGCTTCGCGACGGGCCAAATCGAGCAGCACCTCATGTGTGCGCAGATTGCCGCCCACCAGATTGCGCAAAAATGCCAGCAAGCGGGTGAAGTAATCACTGCTCACCACCACGCTGCCGCACACCAGCTGCTGATCGCCAAACACCGGCGGTACCCGTTTGACCGCGATGACCCGGATATGGGCCAACGCTGCCTCGCGTTCGATGATGCTGGCCAAATGACGGCTGCGGTAATGGCGGCCGCTGAAAAAAGCCACCACCAGCAACAGCAGGCTAACCAGCACCCACAGATTGTTGAGCAGCAGATCCATCATCCCCATGCCTCTACTCCACCACCACCGCGGTACCGTAGGCAAAAATTTCGGCCGCCCCGGCCGCCACGGCGGCGGTGGAAAAGCGGACATTGATCACCGCATTGGCGCCCAGCGCCCGCGCCTGATCCTGCATTCTGCGCAAGGCTTCGTCACGGGCCTCATTGAGCAGCTCGGTATAGCCTTTCAGCTCACCGCCAACCAGGTTTTTCAGGCCGGCCATAATGTCGCGGCCGGCATGTTTGGCCCGCACGGTAGAGCCCTGCACCAAACCCAGATGGCGGGTGATTCTGCGGTCAGGAATGGTTTCCAAATTACTGATCAACATCGTGTCGTGTCCCGTGAAAACAAAGATTGGTTTCAGCTGCGGCCGGCTTTGCGCGCCTCGCGCTCGGCTTTGGCCACCGCCTCCTGCTGTTGGGCCTGTTTGAGCCACAACGCCCATTGCGCCGGGGTTTCCAGCGTGATGCGGCCAATGTGGCCGTCGCGAAAATCGGTCAGCACCCGTTCGGCCGCTTTCTGGTGGTCAATGCGGCCGCCGCTGAGCAAGGCGCCGCGCTTGCGGCCCACCCACGCCAACCAGTCATCTTCGCGCCAATGGCTGCTGGCATCCAAATCGGCCTGGTAACGCTGTTGCAACAGCGGCAGGTAATGGCGGCGCAAATAGTCGAGCAATTCCAGCGCCACGGTTTCCTCATCCAAGGCATTGCGCCCCACCGCACCACTGGCGGCCAGATTGTAGCCGCTTTCGGGCACCATGATTTTCGGCCACAACATGCCCGGGGTGTCGTACAACCAGAAATCATCGGCCAGAAACAGGCGCTGCTCGGCCTTGGTAATCCCCGGTTCATTGCCGGTTTTGGCCGATTTCTTGCCCAGCATGCCGTTGATCAGGGTGGACTTGCCGACATTGGGAATGCCGCAAATCAATACCCTGAGCGGCTTGTCAATGCCGCCGCGCTGGGGCACCAGGAGCCGGCATTCGGCAATCAGCCGCACCGCGGCCTGCCGCTCGGAAGCATCCAGCGCGAGCGCCCGGGTCTGGGGACGGCTGTTGTAATCGGCCAGCCACACGGCCGTGCGTTCCGGATCGGCCAAATCCTGCTTGTTGAGAATTTTCAGTGTCGGCTTGCCGGCCGCCAGCTTGGCCAGCAGGGGATTGGCGCTGGAAGCCGGCAGGCGGGCATCCAGCATTTCCACCACCATGTCCACGCTTTTGAGGCGCTCGATGATTGCTTTTTTGGCCTTGTGCATGTGGCCGGGATACCACTGTATCGCCATGGTTTGCTGATTCCTTGTTTGCGGCTTTCAGGCAGCCTCAGCCATCGGCCAGCTGCTGGTGGTTGAGCAGCAGCGGATAGTCCGCCAAGCGGTCGGCCAGGGCACTGGCCACATACACCGAACGGTGCTGGCCGCCGGTGCAGCCGATGCCGATGTTGACGTAACTGCGTCCCTCTTCCACCATGCGCGGCAGCCATTTGTGCAAAAAGCCGGCCAGATCGTCAATCATTTCCGCCATCACCGGCTGGGCGGCAAAAAACGCGATGATCGGTGCATCCAGGCCGGTGTACCGGCGCAGCTCGGGATCATAGAACGGATTGGGCAGGCTGCGCACATCGAACAGGAAATCCAGATTGTTCGGCACGCCGTGCTTGAAACCGAACGACTCGATGCTCACCAGCATGCGGGTGGCATCCAGCTCCAGCCAGGCACGCACCCGCTGGCGCAATTGCGGTGCGGTCAGGCTGCTGGTGTCCAGATCATGTGCCATGGCCCGGATTGGCTGCAACCATTCACGCTCGGCACGGATGCTCTCAACCAGGCTCAATTGCCGCGATGCCAGCGGATGACTGCGCCGGGTTTCGGAAAAACGGCGCAACAGCACGTCGTCATCGGTGTCCAGAAACAGCACATCCACCCGATGGCCTTGTGCACGCAAATCGCCTACCAGGGCATCGATGTCGTCCAAACGAAAACGTGAGCGGATGTCCACGCTCACGCCGATGTGGCTGATGCTGCTGTCGCCCGCATAGCGCCCGATCAAATCCGGCACCATCGGCAGAGGCAGGTTGTCCACGCAAACAAAACCCACGTCTTCCAGCAGTTTGAGGGCGATCGACTTGCCCGAACCGGACACGCCGCTAATCAAAACTATCCTCATCGCCCCCCGCATCCGCTTTGAGCACCGCCTGGTGCCGTTCCAAGAATTCTTTGGTACTGTCTTTGCCGCGCATCTGCAAAATATAGTTGCGCACCGCCGCCTCCACCAGCACCGCCAGGTTGCGCCCCACAGCCACCGGCAGGGTCACACTGCGGATGGCCACATTCATGATGGTTTGGGTTTCGCTCTGGATGCTGAGCCGGTCGAGGCTCTGCATATAGCCGTCATCGGCCAGTACCAGATTAATGATCAGTTTCAGCGGTTTTTTCGGCCGCACCGCGGTTTCACCGAAAATGGCCCGGATGTTGAGCACCCCCAGACCGCGCACCTCCAAAAAATCACGCAGCAAGGGCGGGCAGCGCCCTTCCAGGGTTTCCGGACCGGTGCGGTAAAGCTCCACCGCATCATCCGCCACCAGGCCATGGCCGCGCGAGATCAGCTCCAGCGCCAGCTCGCTTTTGCCCAAACCGGACTGGCCGGTAATCAGCACCCCCACTTCAAACACATCCAGAAACACCCCGTGCTTGACCGTGGAAGACGCCAGCACCCGTTGCAGATAAATGCGCAGCACATCCATCAGAAACGGGCTTTCGATTTTGGAGGTCAGCAGCGGCACATTGTGGGTGTGGCAGTAATCGCGCAGCATATAGGGCACCGGCAAATCATTGGCCACCACCACCAGCGACATGGTCAGCTCGAACAATTCGTCAAAGCTGGCCCGAACTTCGCCGGCCTCCATGCGGTTGAGGTATTCCACCTCGGCCACACCCAATACCTGCACCTGGTTGGGGTGGATAAAATTCAAATGCCCCACCAATGCCAGCACCGGCTTGTCGGCATCGACACTGATGCGTTTGTCGGCACCGGCCGTACCGGCCGACCAGGCCAATTGCAATTTGGCCTGGTTGTCCTGATACAAACGGCGTACCGACACACTGGGCATCACCGGCCTCCTCAGTCCGCCACCAGAATGGCATGCGCTTCGGCCGGCGTTTTGGCAGCCAGCAGCGCCTCACGCACACTCTTGACCGAAAATTTGCCGGCCAGCTCGGAGAGCACTTCCAAATGGGTACCGGATGCATTTTCTGGCACCAGCAACACAAACACCAGGGACACCGGCTTGCCGTCGGGTGCATCAAACGAAACCGGCTCCTTGACCCGGATAAACGCCCCCTGTGTCTGCTTCACCGCCGGATGGCGGCCGTGCGGAATCGCTACCCCCTGCCCCAGACCGGTGGTGCCCAGTTTTTCACGGGCAAACAGACATTCGAACACATCCGCACGCCCCAAACCGGCTTCGTTTTCCAGCAACAGGCCAGCCTGTTCGAAAATCCGCTTTTTACTGCCCACATCCAAATCCAGCACAATATGCGATACGGGCAGAATGTCACCGATCAAACTCATACCATTTTTCTCATGTTGAAACACAATGCACCGCCCTGATTCCGGCGGTGCCGATGTCCGGATCCGTTGCCGCCTGGCCGGCGGCAAGCACGAAAACCGGCTTGAAATAGATTGAAATTCAGAAAATTAAATCCGCCCACCCGCATCAGGGTGTTGCGGCTGCCTGAAGCAAACAGCGTAAATTGTAACCCTGCCGCTGCCGAATCTCAAACCCTTTACCCAGATATGCCCACCGCATTTGCCCAACCGGGCTCAATGCCCCCACAAGCCCCAGACATAATGCAGCACCAGCCCGACAAACAATGCCAAACCAATGCGGTTGTTGCGCAAAAAGGTATCGAAACACTGCCAGCGGTCGCGCCGCACAATCACCCGATACTGCTGGTACTGCCAGTATGCGGTGAGGGCGAGCGCCAGCCAATACGGCCAGTGCGCACCGATCAACCAGCCGGCCCAGCCCATCAGCAACGTAAACCAGACATGGCAAAACACCACTGCCGCAACATCGTAATGGCCAAAAGTGATGGCCGAGGTTCTGATGCCGATTTTCAAATCATCCTCCTTGTCGGCCATCGCATAAATCGTATCGTAGGCCAGAGTCCAGAACACATTAGCAGCAAACAGCAGCCAGGCCAGCGGCGGCACTTGGTTTTGCACCGCCGCAAACGCCATCGGGATGCCAAACGAGAAGGCCAGCCCCAGATAAAACTGCGGCAGCGGCAAAAACCGCTTGGTAAACGGGTAAGTAACGGCCAAAAACAGCGCCGGCAGGCTCATCAGCCAGGTCAGGCGGTTTAGCGGCAACAGACACAATGCCGCCAACAGGCACAAAATCAGGGTCAGCAAGCCGGCTTCCATGCCGCTGACCCGGCCGGTGGCAAACGGACGGCTCCGGGTACGTGCCACTGCGCCGTCGTAATGGCGGTCGGCATAATCGTTGACCACACAACCGGCACTGCGCATCAGAAATGTACCCAGCACAAACGCCAATAGGATGCGGCCGTCGGGCAAACCGCCGGCCGCCATCCACAATGCCCACAAAGTCGGCCACAGCAGCAACAGGGTTCCGATCGGCTTTTCCAGCCGCATCAGCTGCGCATACACCGTCAGCCGGTCGGCCAGATGGGCCAACCAGCCATCATCGGCCGGCACCGGTTGCGGCGGCAAACCGGAATCAGACACAGTTTTCTCCTTGCACCGGCATCGCGGCCGGCAAAAAAGACACAAGCGACGGCAAAAACACCTCAACCAGCAACAAAGGCTGCTGCTGCCAATCAAACACCGAACGGCGCAACCAGCATGCCTCATCGACCGGACAGTTCGTCCATCGGGCCTGCGCATAATCAAAACCGCTGCGTTGCAAGGGCAGCGTCCCGTCAAACAAACGCTCACCCAACGGGCGCTCGCCACAATCCAGCACCGTACGCCAAGCAGCAGCCTGCGGCGCACAGACGCTGCGTGCCCACACCACCGGCACCTCGTCCAGACACAAGCACACCTCGCGCCCGTACACCGGCGCCCCGGCGGGCAGACCGATGGCACCAGCCTCATGCACCTGCCAGGCCACCGCACCCAAATGACGCAGACGAACACTGAAACGCGCCGGCAAAGCCTTGAGGGCAGCCGTCAATGAAGGGGCCTGCATCAATGCCGCCAGCGCGGGCGCTGTGACTGGTAAATCGGCGGGCAAAAACTTGTACCAGGCAACAGAATCGGTCATCATATATCGAAATTCTCTTATTTTTCATTCATCCGTTCGGCATGCCGCAACGGCGTGAAAAATAATCGTGTTGATCATCACCTACTCCTGGATCTGTTAACACAACGCACTGGCGGTATTTTTGGTCAACCATCGTGTCTGCGGTGTTAAAAATGCATGCAAGGTGTTCAAGCTTGCTGCGCTTTTTGCCTGAGATCCGCGGTTTTTGTCTCAAAAAACCGCTTCGCTGGTCAATTACCAACAAACCCTAGGACTCCCAGATCGTAGGAAGTTGAAAGACGGCCATTTTACCGTAATCTACCGCCACCACAAAAACCGATACCCGGGCAATATCTTTACAGCCTATTGACAATTAACCTGGCGGCGGCATTTGGAGTCAACCACCCCGTCGGCAATATTCAATAATGTGCGCGAGGGGTTGAACCATGCTGTACTTTTGTCTTGCATATACAGTTTTTGCTTCAAAAACCACTTCGCCGGCCAATGGTCAACAGTCCCCCGGAATCCGGATGCCGTTTTGAACGTGGCAATGCGATATGTACAATGCGGTATGTACGGACCCAATCAAATGGACCACAAGCCGGCAGACGATGCCGCCACCGGCCGCCCAGCGGGATGGTCTGGCCATGCGGCGCCATAGCGTGCTGGCTTGCCACATCATGAATCATGGATTGAATGGAGGAGAATCATGCAACTGATTTTATGGCGTCATGCCGAAGCTGAAGACGGCGACAACGACCTGCAACGGGCGCTGACTGCCAAAGGCCGGCAACAAGCCAAGGCCAGTGCGGCCTGGCTCAAAAACCACCTGCCGCCCTATTATGCCCTGTGGGCTTCCGAAGCCGTGCGCAGCCAGCAGACCGCTGCCTGCCTCTCGCCGCCCAGCCAGATCGTGCCACTGCTCAATCCGCTCACCCAGGCCGCGCAGCTGCCGCCTCTGCTGCAACGCCATTATCTGTTGCACGCCGATGCCACCGTGGTGTGGGTAGGACATCAACCGTGGATCGGGCAATTGTGTGCCTGGCTGCTCAACGGTCAATGGCCGGCAGATGGCAGCGGTTACTGGTCGGTGAAAAAAAGCGCATTCTGGTGGTTTGAACTGGCATTCGATGCCCAGGGCCATCCGGCCGCCAAACTCAAGACCGCCCTGTGTCCCAGCCTGCTGCGCAAATCATCCTGATCACCGCCGCAAAACGCTTCAGGCAGCCTCGGGTGTGTTGTCCGCAAGTGCTGCGGCGGTATTGCGGGCAACATCCGCGTCTTGGGCGTTAAAGTCTTGGGCGTTGAAAATGCACACAAGGTGTTCAAACTTGCCGTGCTTTTTGCCTTGCATCTGCGGTTTTGCCTCAAAAAACCGCCGCAGCAGCCTGCTGGCGGCATGCCCTAAAATTTCACCCCTTTGTGCAAAGCCACCACGCCGGCACTCATATTGTGATAATCGACACGGTCAAAGCCGGCATCCAGCATCATCTGTTTCAGGGTTTCCTGGTCCGGATGCATGCGGATGGACTCGGCCAGATACTGGTAGCTCTCGGCGTCTTTGGCAATCAGCTTGCCCATCAATGGCAGCAATTTGAACGAATACAAATCATAGGCCGGCGCCAGCGGCTTGAAGACTTTGGAAAATTCGAGCACCAAAAGCGTGCCGCCCGGTTTGAGTACGCGGTACATTTCGGCCAGCGCCACCTCTTTGTGGGTCATGTTGCGCAGGCCAAAAGCCACCGACACCAGGTCAAAGTAGTTGTCGGGGAACGGCAGTTTCTCGGCATCGCACAGCGCCACCGGCAACAGCAATCCCTCATTGAGCAAACGGTCACGACCGACGGTGAGCATGGAAGAATTGATGTCGGTCAGCCAGACTTCACCCTCCCGCCCCACGCGCCGCGCCCAGCCGCGCGACAAATCGCCGGTACCGCCGGCAATGTCGAGCACCTTGTCGCCTTTTTTCAGCGGAGCGGTGCTGATGGTGAAATGTTTCCACACCCGGTGCAGACCGGCCGACATCACATCGTTCATGATGTCGTAGTTTTGTGCCACCGAGTGGAACACTTCGGCCACTTTGCCGGCTTTTTCCTGTTCGTTGACGGTTTGGTAGCCGAAATGGGTTTGGTTGTCGTGGGAGTTGTCACTCATGGCAGATTCCAGAATGGGCGGTTGGAAAGAAGTCAGGCATCACGGCTGGCACCGGCCGCAGCCAGCCGTGCCAGATAATCAGCCCACAAAGCATCGGCCTCGGTGGCCAGCCGGTACAGATACGGCCAGTCATACAGGCCGCTGTCGTGGCCGTCGCTAAAGCTGATTTTAAGCGCATAATGTCCGGCCGGAGCCACGGCCTGAATGTGTACTTGGCGTTTGCCGGTTTGCAAGACGGCCTGCCCGGCACCGTGACCACGCACTTCGGCACTGGGCGAATACACACGCAGGTATTCGGCACTCAGATGGTAAACACGGTCCTGATAACGCAGCTGCAGGCTGTCTTTGGCCGCAGTCAGGCGGATCTCTTCCGGCAGGGGCACAGGCATGGCAATCGGCTTTGGGTGGATCTAAATCCGGCCTATTTTACCCAATATTCCACACCAGCGACAGCCAAAGCCCTTTCAGGCAGCCTGAAAAAGCAGTATATTGACGCGTCGCAGCAGACGGCAGCCGCATGGCCGCGGCCTGAATCTGCCCGGCACAACACACAATCAGACGGTACAGTCCTTCAACAACCGGTGCCCGGCTGCCAAGCGTCGCACAATCAATCAAGGTGGCCCGGCACGCCAGCATGGCAAGGTTTTTTGAATGAATGAACCGATATTTCCGGCACTGCCCGATAACGGGCATTTGCTTTGGGGCATGTCACCGACGGCCCCCGGCGTGCCGGCATTTTTAATGGAGCTTTTTATTCCATGCACACATCAGCAGTCATCGAACACATTGTCCAATGGTTGAAAGACTATGCCACCCAAGCCGGCATGAACGGTTTTGTCGTCGGGGTTTCCGGCGGGGTGGACTCGGCCGTGGTTTCCACGCTGGCGGCCAAAACCGGCCTGCAAACCCTGGTCCTGGAAATGCCCATCCGCCAGAAAGCGGATCAGGTCAACCGTGCCCGCGAACACATTGCCGATTTGCAACGCCGCTTTGACAATGTCAGCGCCTTGCGGGTGGATTTGTCGCCGACTTTCAATACCTTTCAGGTCACGGTCGAAACCGACGGCCAGCCACATCCGAACGAAAAACTGGCACTGGCCAACACCCGCAGCCGCCTGCGCATGCTCACCCTTTACTACTACGGGCAAATCAACAATCTGCTGGTCACCGGCACCGGCAACAAAATCGAAGATTTCGGCGTCGGCTTTTTCACCAAATATGGCGATGGCGGCGTGGACATCAGCCCGATTGCCGATCTGGTCAAAAGCCAGGTCTATGCCCTGGCCCGGGCGCTGGATGTGGTGCAAAGCATTCAGGAAGCCGTACCCACCGACGGACTGTGGGACACCGACCGCAGCGATGAGGAACAAATGGGTGCCAGCTATCCGGAACTGGAATGGGCGATGAGTGTGCATGCCGAGCACCGGGCCGAAGATTTCGACGGCCGGCAACGCGAAGTATTCGCCATTTACGAACGCCTCAACCGTGCCGCACAACACAAAATCCAGCCGATTCCGGTGTGCCGGATTCCGGAACATCTGCTGCACGATGAAGCATGACATCTGTCTGTCCGCCACCGTTTCAGGCTGCCTGAAACGGTTTGCATTGATCACCATCCCCTATCAGGAACCCTCTTGATGAAAACTTCCCTGCACCTTTTGGCCACCGCCAGCGCAGCCCTGCTGCTGGCCGCCTGCAACAACAATGACAACGGCTTTAACAACGCTGCACAGGCCGGCAGCGCAAGCAGTGCACCGGCAGTCGCCAGTGCGCCGGCCACCACCGGCGGCACCGATGCGGCCGCCGCCGGCAAAGCATTCCTGGAAGCCAACCGCAATGCCAGCGGCGTACAAACCACGGCTTCCGGCCTGCAGTATCGAGCCGTCAAAGAAGGCAGCGGCAAACAGCCCTCGGCCAGCGATGTGGTGACCGTGGAGTACGAAGGCCGCCTGATTGACGGCACCGTGTTCGACAGCACCGCCAAACACGGCGGCGCACCGGTTTCCTTCCCGCTGAACGGCGTGATTCCGGGCTGGACCGAAGGCTTGCAATTGATGAAAGAAGGTGCGGAATACACCTTGTTCATCCCGGCCGAACTGGCCTACGGCGAACAGGGCGTCCCCGGCGCGATTCCGCCCAACAGCACCCTGGTGTTTGATGTCAAACTGGTGAAAGTGGGCGAATAAGCCACCGGTAGTGTTTGGTGGCCTGTTTGTGATTCCGGCAACCCATGCGGTTGCCGGAATCCGCTTATTTGGCTGCCGTGCTCCCCCTTCTCCATCACACGCCTTGCCCGATGTTTTGCGCTTGCCCAAAACAGGGTATCCTTGCCGCCTGACGCCAATCACCGCACTGCACCATACCGCCGACCGGATGGGCGCATTGAGTGGTTGCCGCCCCGATGGACACTTTTTCAGGCAGCCTGAAAGCGACGCATACAAACAGCCCAACAAATACCCAACGCGCCGGCACAAACCGCAGAAATACTGATGGCCAATTCAGAACAAACCAATCAAAACAATCAGCATATTGATTACATTGGCAGCCGCCGCCTGTCGGTGGCGCCCATGCTCGATTGGACCGATACCCACTACCGCTACCTGGCCCGCCAGATTACGCGCCACACCTGGCTGTACACCGAAATGGTGCATGCCGGCGCAGTGGTGTATGGTGATGCCGCCCGCTTTCTGGACAAAAACGATTGCGAACATCCGCTGGCCCTGCAACTGGGTGGTTGCGAACCGGCATTACTGGCACGGGCGGCACAACGGGCAGCGCAGTGGGGCTATGACGAAATCAACCTCAATTGCGGCTGTCCCAGCCCCAAAGTGCAGCAAGGTGCTTTTGGTGCCTGCCTGATGGGGGAAGTGGCCTTGGTGGCCGACTGTCTGAACGCCATGCAGGAAGCCGCCCCCGATGCGGCGGTGACCGTCAAGCACCGCATCGGCATTGACCGGCAAACCGATTACCAGGTGGTGGCCGATTTTGTCGGCACCTTGGCCGAACGCAGCAGCTGCCGTACGTTTATTGTGCATGCACGCAATGCTTGGCTGGACGGGCTCTCGCCCAAGGAAAACCGCGAAATCCCGCCCTTGAAATACGATTATGTGTACCGCTTGAAACGGGATTTTCCGCAGCTGGAAATCATCCTCAACGGCGGGGTTACCGACAATCAGGCCATTGCCGGCCATTTGCAGCATGTGGACGGCGTGATGGTCGGACGTGCCAGCTACCATCATCCGATGCTGATGCGCGAATGGGACCGGTTGTTTTACGGTGATGCCGCTGCCGTGGCGATTGATCATGCCGAGCTGGTGGCCCGCCTGTACGATTATGCCGCCACGCGGCTGGCCGCCGGGAACGGCACCTCGCTGCGCCACATGGTCCGCCACTATCTGGGACTGATGCACGGCCTGCCCGGTGCCCGGCAATGGCGGCGCCTGCTGTCGGATGCAACGCTGCTGCAACAAAACGATGCCCGCCTGATCAACCGCGCCTGGGCTGCCGTGACCCAGGCCGCCGATTGAAATCCCGACGCCTCAATCCACCAAGGATCATCATGCAACGCCTGATTCTCACCATCGCCCTGCTGCTGACCGGCACCGCCGGGGCACAGCCGGCTTCGCAACAACTGGTGCGCGATGCCCGCGCCCAAATCGGTGTGACCGTGGGCTATGATCCGGCCTACCGTCCCATCGCCTACCCGATGGGCGATGTCCCGCAGCACACCGGCGTGTGCACCGATGTGCTGATCCGGGCACTGCGCCGGCAAGGCAAGGATTTGCAGCAATTGGTGCACACCGACATGAAACGCGCCTGGAGCGCCTATCCCAAACTGTGGGGACTGAGTGCGCCGGATCGCAACATCGACCACCGGCGAGTGCCGAATCTGGAAGTGTTTTTCAGCCGCCACGGCCAACGCCTGCCGGTGGATGACAAACAGGCGTTCCAACCCGGCGACATCGTTACCTGGCGGGTGCCGGCCGGTAACCGGCCG
>JBHAET010000121.1:0-11011 GCA_041855705.1 Neisseriaceae bacterium | reverse complement strand
GCCATCGGTGTGGCGGCGGATGTCGGCCAAACGGGTCTGTTCCCGGATTTCGATCAAGGGTTGTGCCAGCAAGGCGGCCACCCAAGCCGGCGGATGGATCCACGCCCCTTGCGGCCACCACAATCCGCCCTGCGACAAGGGAATGCCGGCCAGCCGGCTGGCGGTGTCGGCGTCAACGGCCCGGTACAGGGCGCTGTCGGGCGCTTGGGCCGCCAGCTGCCGGTTGCGGCCTTGTTCCGCTGCGCTGTGATCCAGATGCAGCACGCCGCAGCCGGACCAGCCGTTGCCTTCCGGCAAGGTGGCCGCCAGCAGGGCGCGGCTGTAAGGGTAGCCGGCCAACAGCAATTCGGTCTGGCTGGTGGGATGGGCCGAAATTTTGGCATACAGCAAACCCTGCCGGTTGCCGGAAGCGGCCGCCGCCAGTGTGCCTTGCTCCAGCAGCAGCACCGGAATCCGGTGGCGTGCCAGGGCGGCGGCGGTGGCCGCACCGGCGATGCCGCCGCCAATCACCGCCACCCGGTTGACGGGCAAGGGCGGCGGCAGGGTCAGCCACGGCCGGATGGCGGTGGCCGCTGGCAGCGGCAGCGGTGCGGTTTGCCAGTTGGCGGATGCCAGATGGTTTTGGTAAGCGGTACCGGCCGCCGGGTGGCGGATCCAGATCAGGGTGAGACCGGGCAGGGCTTGCGGCAGGGTGAGTACCGCCTGTTGCTGGCCGGCCCGGCACCATTGGGCCCAGACATGCTGCCACGGCTCAGCATCACTGGTGACGGATGCCAGCCAGGCCGGTGCCTGGTCGCTGCACACCAGCCAGTACAAGGCGGCGTCGGGGTGCTGTTGTCGTTGTTGCTGCCACAGCGGCAGTACGGTATCGGCTTTCGGCCAGCCTTGCCAGGCAGAGCACAGCGGGGTCATGGTGACGAGGCCGCCCGGTTGCCCTGGTTGAGCCATTGCCACTGGCGGCGCAGGGTTTGGCGCAGGGCTTCCTGTTTCTGTTCCGGTGTCTCCAGACCGTCGGTCAGGCGCTGAAAATCAAGGGTGAAGCCGGGGCGTGCCAGTGCGCCGCTGATTTTCAGGGGCAAGGGAACGCTGCCGGGGCGCTGGGGCAAGGTGTTGAGCCGCAGTTGGTAGTCGATTTGCTGTCGTACGAAATCAACTTTGCCGGCCCCTTCCAGATCCAGGCTGGGGGCCGACAAGCGGGTGTGGCGGCTGTCGGCCACCCCGTTTGCCACCGGCAGGCTGATGTCGAAGCGGTCAAAGCGGGTGTGGCTTTGTTCGTTAAAGGCCAAGGTGGTGGCATTGGTGTGGTTGCGTTGCAGGATGTTGTTGAGGTCGATGCCACGCAAACTGCCCTGGCGCAGGCTGAGCCGGGCTTCGCCGTTGAGGGTGGCCGCCCAGTCGGGGTTGCGCCAACCCCGGGCACTGAGGTGGAAACGGGCATCGCCTTGGCCGTCGAAGTTGTGGAAGTTGAAGGCGTCCTGCAACAGCGGTTTGATCTGCACCTGTTCAATGGCCTGCTCGATTTGCCACAGGGGCTGCGGCTGGTTGTCGACCTGAATCCAGCCACGGCTGCGGCCCTGGTACAAATCGGCGGTCATGTCCTCTACCCGCAGCCGCTGCTGGTCCAATTGCAGGTGGCTGCGAAAGTTTTCCAGTTGGCCAAACGGGGTTTGGATGCGGCCGATGTCGATGTGCCAGTCGGTTTGCCGTCCTTGCAGCCAGCGTTGCCAGACCGCATGCAGATCGGCCGGAGCGTCTTCGCTGCTCACTTGCCAGTAGGGCCGCAACGACAGCTGTTGCAGGTTGAGGCGGCCGCTGAGGCGCTGTTGCTCGCCATGGCTGTAATCGGCATCCAGAGTGAGCGGTTGGCCGTCGAACTGGCCGTTCAGGTGGATTTTGGCCATTTGCAGACCCTGACCACTGATGTGACCACCCAATTCGCTGAGCCAGCGCGGGTTGGGCAGGCCGTTGAGATTGTCCTGATGACTGCTCAAACGCCAGTCGTCCAGCCGCCAGCTGTGGTTGGCCAGCCACAACAGGCTGCCGGCGCTGCTGACCAGGGTTTGGTGACGGCTGGTCTGCCAGCCGCCGTTAATCTGGAAATGCCCCAGCTGGCCGGTCTGGTGACGCCATTGCAGGCGGTTGAGCAACAGGGTGGCATTGCCGCTGACCTCCTGGTTGCGGGCACTGAGCAGCACCGATGCCTGCGGGATGTCGATCAGGTCGCTGCCCACCTGCCAGCGGCTGCCGCTGCCGCTGAGGTTGAGATTGGCGGTGTCGCTTTGCCACTGCCATTGCACCTGCTGCAGCAACAGGCTGCTGTTGTGCGGTTGCCAGATGCCGTTGAATTGCCACTGGCTGCGGGTGGCACCCAAATGGGGCAGTTTGGCCTGCCATTCCAGACGCACATCCTGCCATTGGCGCGGCTGGCTGTTGATGAGGCTGCCTGAAGCCTGCCATGCCACTTCCGGCCTGCCGGAGGTCTGCCAGCGACCCTCGGCGGTGAACGGGCTTTGTGCGCCGCTCAAGTTGTTCCAATCGGCATCAATGCCGGTGAAACGCTGCTCCGGCAGGTTTTGGTCGCGGATGCTGAGGTTGAAATTGCGCAGCACCAGCCGGTTGAGCGGCGTGGCGCCGCTGCTTGGCTGCCGGTTGAGCAGGGCATCCGTATTCCATTCGCCGCTGGCGGTACGGTATAGCCGCAACTGGCTGTCTTGCCACACCCATTTTTCGATGGCCGGCTGTCCGAGCAGACTGGACCACGCCAGGCCGATGTGCATGCTGCCGATGTCCAGATCGGCGGCACCGCCGGGGCGGCTGATACGCACCTGGGTCAGCACCACTGTTGGGCGCGGCAGCCAGCGGCGGCGGATATTTTGGTCAAAACGGATTTGGTAGCCGGTGCCGGCCAGCGCGGCATCGGCTGCGGCCTGAATGCGCTGCTGGCTGAACAGGTATTGGCCGCCGGCATAGGCCGCCAATACCAGCAGCGACAACAGCAGGCCGCCGTAACACAACAGCTTGAGCCAGAATTTTCCGGATTTGAAGGTCGGAATCATGCGGCAAAACCGGTTCAGAAATCGGCCGGATAAACCGCAGCCAGGCCGGAGAGCAGGGCGCGGATGCGGCCCATGGCGGCATGGCTGTGCTGGCGGCGGAAGTCCGGGGTGTGGGCTTGCGTGTGCAAATGGGCGGCCTGGCCGATGACGCAGCAGATGTGGGCATAGGGCAAGGCCAGCTCTTTGGCCAGAATCGCTTCCGGCATGCCGGTCATGCCCACCACGTCGGCACCGTCGCGTGCATAGCGGCGTGCCTCGGCCGCCGTCGGCAGCCGCGGGCCCTGGATGCAGGCATAGACCGCGCTGTTGCTGATTTCGGTGCCGGTGCTGCGGGCCAGGCTGAGCACGGCTTGCTGCAAGTGTTCGGCGTACGGACGGCCGAAATCGGTGTGCACCACTTCCTGATGGCGGCCTTCGAAGAAAGTATGCTCGCGGCCGTGGGTGTAATCGATGATGTCGTCGGGCAGAACCAGCGAGCCGGGGGTGATGTGCTCGTGCAGGGCCGCCACTGCCGACACCGAAATCACCTCGGTGGCGCCGGCCTCGCGCAGCGCCCAGATGTTGGCGCGGTAATTGATTTCGTGCGGCGCCCAGGTGTGGTTGATGCCGTGGCGCGGCAAAAACATCATGTCGCGCTGGCCCATGCGGCCGAAATACAGCGGCGACACCGGCAGGCCGTAGGGGGTGCGCACGATTTGTTTGCGTGCAAACACAACTTCAGGCAGCGTGCTCAAGCCGCTGCCGCCAATCACCGCCAACATGGGCATTTCTCCGGTTGGGGCCGTCCGCCGCCGGACACGGCCGTTGCCCGGCCGCGGTGGCTGCGGCGGCCGGGTTAGTGTTCGGCAGTGCGGGTGCCGGCCAGATGCGGGGCCATGATTTGCAGCATTTGGGCCAGAATTTTCGGATTGGCCGCCACAATGTCGCCGCTGTTAAGCCAGCCGTCATTGCCGTGCATGTCGGTGACGATGCCGCCGGCTTCTTTCACCAGCAGTGCGCCGGCGGCAATGTCCCACGGTTTGAGGTTGAATTCGAAAAAGCCGTCGACCCGGCCGCAGGCGACATGGCACAAATCCAGTGCAGCCGAGCCTTCGCGCCGGCCGCCGGCGGTTTTGGCCAGCATGTCTTTCAAAATCGCCAGATAGGTGTCCATCATGCTCTGGTCCACCACCGGAAAGCCGGTGGCGATCAAGCATTGCGGCAGTTCGATGCGTTTGCCCACCCGGATGCGTTTGTCATTGAGCAGGGCGCCCTGGCCGCGGCTGGCAATGTACAGATCGTTGTATTCGGGCGCAAAGACCAGTGCTTCGGTCAGCACACCCTTGTGGCGCAGGGCCATCGAAATCGCATATTGCTTGTGGCCGTGCAGGAAATTGGTGGTGCCGTCCAAGGGATCGATGATCCATTCGTACTCGGGCACGGCCGGCACTTCGTGATCGGCCAGCTGGCGGATGCTCACGCCGTCGCGCCCTTTGCTGGCCGCGTAATAACCGCCTTCTTCGCTGCGGATCAGGTGGTTGGGATAGCTTTGCAGCAGCGCATCCACCAAAATGGCTTCGGCCTGGCGGTCGACATCGGAAACAAAGTCGTTGAATGCCTTGCTGTCCACCTTGACGGTGTCCAGATTACCGGCGGCGCGGGTCATCATGTGGCCGGCTTTGCGCGCGGCTTTGAAAGCGGTGGTCAGAATCGGATTCATGGTTGGCGGTACTCACGCGCTTCAGGCAGCCCGTGCCAGATGTCCGGCTGCCTGAAACAGATTCGGTGTGGAAAGAACAACAGCCGCAACAGTGCGGCAGCGGCCGCAATTGTACCATAAACCGGAAACGGGCGGCCGCCGATGCGCAGGAGCAAGCACTTGCGGTTTGCCGGCGGCCGGTGGCGGCCGATTTCGCCAGCCGGCGCAGAACGGGATACAATGCGGCCCTGGCACGCAGCAGTTTGCCGCGACGTGCCAAATGCTTTGCAACCCCGTGAATGGGCCATATGAACAAACCGACACTCCCTGCTTATCTGGCCAACATCCGTGTGGTGTTGAGCCGCACCAGCCATCCGGCCAACATCGGCGCCGCCGCCCGGGCGATGAAAACCATGGGCCTGACCCGGTTGACGCTGGTGGCCCCGAGCCTGATTGCCACACCGATGACACCGCAACCGCCGCTGTTCGATCCGCAACGGCCGCAAGACTTCCGCTTGCCGGAAGAGAGTTTTGTGCTGGCTTCCGGCGCCCGCGACGTGCTGGAGCAGGCGCAGGTGTTTGCTTCGCTGCAACAGGCGCTGGCCGACACGGTGCTCAGCTGCGCCCTCACCAGCCGCCGCCGCGAACTGACGGCACCGATGCACACGCCGCGCCAGCTGGCTCCCGCACTGTTGCAGGCTGCGGCAGCCGGGCAGCCGGTGGCCTTGGTGTTTGGCAATGAAACCTTCGGCTTGAGCATTGAAGAAGTGCAAAGCTGCAACCGACTGCTCACCATCAACGGCAATCCGGATTATTTTTCGCTCAATCTGGCGCAGGCGGTGCAGGTGGTGGCTTATGAGCTGTTCAGTCACACCGCGATGCCGATGGATCATTTGCAGCAGGATTGGGCGCCGGCCACCCATGCCCAGGTGGCCGGCATGGTGGCGCACTGGCGCGAGGTCATGGATGCCGCCGGCCTGTTTGAGCGGCGCAATGAAGCCCGGCTGATGCGCCGGGTGGCCGCATTGTTTGACCGCGCCCAACCCAGTCGCGAGGAAATTGACCTGTTGCGCGGCTTTTTGAGCAGTGTGGCACGCAAAATGGATGCCGGCCAATGAATTATGCTCTGGATGCGTTGTGGTGGAAGCTGCAAACCCCAGCAGTGCGTGATCTGGCGGCCGTACTGACGGCACCGCCGCCGTGGCACAGCGGCTGCGAGTTGCCGGTGCGCCAGCTGCTGGGGGCGCAGGGCTTCCGCTGTTTGCTGGCACTGGATGCCGAACCGGCGCCTTTGTTGCAGGCCTTGGCGGCCGAAGTGCCGTTTGGCCACCGTTTGGGTCATTATGCCGAAGCCTTGCTGGCGTTCTGGCTGGACTGGGCGCCGCATTGCCGCCTGCTGGCCCGCGAGTGGCCGGTCAATGATGCCGCCGGCCGGCGCACCGGTGCCCTGGACTTTGTGGCCGAGCTGTCCGGGACGGTCTATCACCTGGAACTGGCGTGCAAATATTATTACCGCACCGCGGCCGATGCGCCGTGGCGCGGGCTGGATGAGCGCGACACCTTGGATGCGAAAGCGGCCACACTGCAGCGGCAGTTGGCATTGGCCGCCGATTGGCCGGCACTCGGATTGTCCGTCCCGCCCACCCCGGCATCGGTATTGCGCGGCATGTTGCTGGTGCCGCCGGCCGGCGAAGCCCTGCTGGTGGACGCTGGTGCTCAGGCCCATGCCTGGCATGGCCAGGTGGTGGCCGATGCGGCCGAGCTTGATGCCGTGGCCGCCACCGTGACCGATGCCCGCCTGGTTCCGCTGACGCGCATGCGGCTGCTCTCCCCGTTGCGTACTGATGGTGAGCACACCATGGCCTTGGCGCAGGCAGGCGGTCTGGTCCACCGTTGGTGGGCGGTGGTGCAGGCGCGGCCGGACGGTGCCTGGCATGAGGTGTTGCGTGTGCTGGTGGCGGCCGGCACGCCTTCTCAGGCTGCCTGAAAGCTTGATCCGGTCACCGTTTGTGCGGCCGGCCGGACATGATTGACGGGCGGTTTGGAGAATATGGCGCACGGGCAGCACCGGGTATTGCCTGCAAAATGCCGGCCTGGGCCAGAATCAGGCACCGTAACCATCGGGATTCTGGCTTTGCCAGCGCCAGGCATCCTGCATCATTTGTTCCAGACTGCGCCGAGCCTGCCAGCCGGTTTCGCGGTAGGCCTTGGCCGGATTGGCATAACAGGCGGCAATGTCGCCGGGGCGGCGCGGGCAGATTTGATAGGGTACCCGGCCGCCGCTGGCCGCTTCGAAGGCACGCACGATTTCCAGCACCGAATAACCGTGGCCGGTGCCCAGGTTGTAAATGTGCACCCCGCCTTGACCGGCTTTGGCCTGCATCGCTTTCAAATGGCCGTCGGCCAAATCCACCACATGAATGTAATCGCGCACGCCGGTGCCGTCTGCGGTCGGGTAATCGTTGCCGAATACCGACAGGGTGGCCAGCTTGCCGGCCGCCACCTGGCAGACATAGGGCAGCAGGTTGTTGGGGATGCCGTTGGGCTGCTCACCGATCAGGCCGCTGGGATGGGCGCCGATGGGATTGAAATAGCGCAACAGAATCACGCTCCAGCGCGCATCGGCGGCCTGAATGTCGGCCAGCATGCGTTCCACCATGTATTTGGAGGTGCCGTAGGGATTGGTGGTGCCGCCCACCGGCATGGTTTCGGTAATCGGCACCGTGGCCGGGTCGCCATACACGGTGGCCGAAGAGCTGAACACGATGTTGAACACTCCGGCGTTCGCCATTTCTTCGGCCAGAATCAGGCTGCCTGCCACATTGTTGTCGTAATATTTGACCGGTTCGCGCACGCTTTCGCCCACCGCTTTCAGGCCGGCAAAATGCATCACCACATCGATGGCGTGTTCGGCAAAAATCTGCCGCAGCAGGGCGCGGTCGCGGATGTCGCCACGGTAAAACAGCGGCTGCTGGCCACTGATGCGTTCAATGCGGGTCAGCACTTCGGGCGAGGCATTGCACAGATTGTCGAGAATAATCGGCCGGTAACCGGACGCCAGCAATTCGACCACGGTGTGTGAGCCAATAAAACCGGCACCGCCGGTGACCAGGATGGTGGATGACATGTTCAGTCCTTGGGTATTTTGCGTTCAGGCAGCCTGAATACCGGTTCAGCGCGCGCCAAAGCCGGTGAGCATGGTTTTGATGGTTTTGAAGAAAATCAGCACATCCAGCGAAAACGAAAAATGCTTGATGTAGTAAAAATCGTGCTCCACCTTGATCCGGGTGGCGTCTTCATCGGCCGCATAACCGTGCATTACCTGTGCCCAGCCGGAAATGCCGGGTTTGACGATGTGGCGGTAATTGTAAAACGGAATGCTGTGCTCAAACGCATCGACAAAGGCCTTTTGTTCCGGCCGCGGTCCGATCAGGCTCATTTCGCCTTTTAAAATGTTCCAAAACTGCGGCAGCTCGTCGAGACGGGTTTTGCGGATAAAACGGCCCACCCGGGTGACGCGCGCGTCGGCGGCTTGGGCGAACTGGGCACCGTGCTGCTCCGAATCGGTGCGCATGCTGCGGAATTTGTAGATTTTGAATTCGCGCGCCCGCTGGCCGACCCGGTTTTGCACAAACAGGGCCGGACCCGGGCTTTCCAGGCGGATGGCCAGTGCGGTCAGCAGCATCAGCGGCACGGTCAGCGGTGCGGTGAGCAGCACAAAAGCGGTGTCCAGAACCTGTTTCATCAGCAGATACCCCGGCGAGGGCAACAGCGAGCCCAGGTCGTTCTCGTACATGTGGCGGATTTTCACCCGTCCGGTCAGCGATTCTTCCACTTGACGGATGTTGTACACCGGCATGCCGGCCAGCGTGCAATGGGCCAGGAATTTTTGCCATTCGGCGGTCAGGTCGGGGGCGTGCAGATTGGTGACCACGGCGCGGATGTGGGGCGGCAGCGGTTCGGGCCGCTGCCAGGCCTGCCAGCGGATGCGGCCCAGCTCGGGCAGGGTTTCCATACCGCTGACCGGAATATAAGCCAGCCACAGGCTGCGTTGGCGCTCGGCCCACACATGCACAAACAGCAGCAGCACACCGAGCGGAATGGCGGCGGCCAGATAGTACACCGAATAGGGCAGCCGCCAGAACGCCACCAGTGCCAGGGCGGTACCGAACCACATCAGCGCCACCGGAATCACCGCCAGCGTGGAGCGCTCGCCCGGAAAGCGGGCCAGCGCCTGCAGGGTGAACAGGGCGCCAAACAGGCAAATCAGCACCAGTGCATAGCTGATCTGATTGACCGGATACGGTGCCAGCCATTGCGACGATGGCCAGAACAGGAGCGCCGGTAACACCACGGCGGCCAGCAGCAGCAAGAGTTGCAGGGCGAGGGTCAGCAGGCGGGGCGGGGTACGGCGGGACGGATTCATGTTTCGGCTGATGCCTTGGGCGGACACAGGAGCGCCACCAAACGGCGGTTAATCGGCTGCACGTCAAACCGTGCGGCGGCTATTGTACGGCTTTCCTGGCCCATGCGCAGCACCTCTTGCGGTTGGCGGATGCAGGCCATCATTGCTTCGGCCAGGGCATGGGCATCAAACGGCGGTACCAGATGGCCGTTGCGGCCGGGCAGCACGGTGTCGCGGCAGCCGGGAACGTCGGTGGTGATCACTGCCCGGCCGATGGCCATCGCCTCCTGGGTGCTGCGCGGGAAACCTTCGCGGTAGGACGGCAGCACAAACACGCTGTGTGCCGCCAGCTGTGCCGCCACATCGCTGATGTGGCCGACATAATCCACAATGCCGCTGTTCAGGTAGGGTTGCAGCTGTGCCGGGGTGAGGGCAAACGGGTTGCCGTGGTCAAAGCCGCCAATCAGGCTGATGCGGGTATGCGGATATTGCTGTTTGACCAGTTGGGCGGCTGCCAGCAGTTCGAACACGCCTTTTTCGCGCAGCAGGCGGCCGACAAACACAAACGATACCGGCCCCTCGGGCAGCGGCTGTGGCGGATAGTCGGCCAGATTAAGGCCGATGGGGCCGAAGATCACGGTTTGGCGGGTGCGGATGCGATAGCGGTGCAGCAGGTCGCGTTCATCGTCGGCATTGAGCAGCAACACCGCATCCAGCGACGGCAAGGACAGGCGGTACAAGGCTGCCTGAATGATCTGGATGAGGCGGGCTTTGCGGCTGAAGCCGTGTGCCTGGCGGGTAAAGGCATTGCCCAATCCCTCAATCATGCCAATGCGTCTGGGGACTTTGGCCAGCCGGGCGGCAAAGGCACCGAAAATCACCGGTTTGACAAAACAGGCAAGCATGGCATCGATGTGCAGGCATCGCAGCTGGCGCGCCAGCGCCCAGGTGGCGGCCACATCGCTGAATGGATTGAGGCCGCGGCTGTTGAGGGTGTGGCGTACGGGAATGCCGCCCAAGGTGGCCACCGCCGCTTCGCTGCCGGCATCAAAATCGCTGGCAAAGCAATATACCCGGTGCCCCTGGGATGCCAGGGTGCGGATCAGGTCGGCACGAAAGCCGAGCAGGGTGTGGGCGAAATTGCCGATGATGGCGATGCGGGACATGTCAGGCTGCCGAATGGGTGGCCAGTTGCGCATACAGTTGTTGCAGCAGCAGGCGTTTGTCAATGTGGGGACGGGCCGCCTGGCGCACATGGTCGCGCGTCAGCGGCCGCATTTGACGGGCAAAGTCGAGGATGGCACCGATCTGGGCCGGCCCGTGGCGGTAGGGGACAAAATCGTCCGGGAACACGTCGGCATGGCCGCTGTACACCGGCAGGCCCTGGCTCAGGTATTCGCGCACTTTCAGGGTACAGGCCTGAGTCATGTTTTTGCGGAACAGGGCAAACGACGACAGGCCCAGCCAACACTGTTCGGCCAGCCGGTTGATGGCGGCCGTGTCAAGCAGGCCGTGGATGCGGATGCGCGGATCGGCGGCGGCTTGCGCCTGTTGCTGCGCATCCAGCCGGCCGACCAGATGCAGGACAAACGGCTGGCGCTCGGCCGGCAGTGAAGCCAGCAGCAAATCCAGACCGTGCCAGGCATAAAAGTCGCTGGCCACAAACAGCAATTCGATGTGTTCGTCGCTGCGGCGGTCGGTCAGTGCTTGCTCACCCACGGCATAGCCGTTGGGGTAAATCAGGGCCGGCTGTTGTGCTTGGCCGCCACGGCGGTGTTCGTAATCGGCCAGTTCGGGGGTCACGCCGATGATGCCCCGGGCGCGGGCAATGCAGTGGCGGCCAATCTGCTGCTCCAGTGCCGCCCGGATGCG
>JBHAET010000120.1:0-3641 GCA_041855705.1 Neisseriaceae bacterium | reverse complement strand
AGGCAAAAACTTCGGATAGTCTTCAACGGTATTGACCAGATGGAACATGTTTTCGGCGCTGTGCGGCACCAAGATGTTTTTGTGGACGGTTTGTACGCTCATTTTTGCTTCCGGATGCTTCAGGCAGCCAATGACATCAATAATTGTTTGAGTGCGGGCCAAGCGGCGCCGTTTTCGGCACCCTTGATCTGGCGGTCGATGCGGGCACAGCTTTGCAAGGCCGACAGCAGCCGTTTGGTGCCGATGCGGCGCACCGCCTGCGGGGCCAAGGTCTGTTTGTCGCCCCACAGGCGCAAACTGTTGCGCACCTCGGCCACACTCTGCCCCTGTTTCAAGGCGGCCGCCAGCCGGATCAGGGTGCGCAGGTCTTCGGCCAGCGCCCACAGCAGCAACACCGGTTCATCGCCTTCGGCCTCCAGACCGTCCAGCAGGCGCAACAGGCGGGCGGCATCACCACCCATCCAGGCCGCCGCCAGCTGGAATACATCGAAACGCGCCACATTGGCCACCGCCGCTTCGGCGTCAGCCATGTCCACGCAATGACCGGGCGGATACAGCAAGGCCAGTTTGTCGATTTCCTGACGGGCCGCCAACAGATTGCCTTCCACTCGCCCGGCAAACAGAGCAAGCGCATCGGCCTCGATGTCTAGGCCATGTTGTCGCAAACGGCGGGCAATCCATTGCGGCAGGGCGGCAGCACCGATGGCGCGTGCCTCCACCACCTGTCCGTGGCGAGCCAGCGCCGCAAACCATTTTCCCTGCTGCTGCGCTTTGTCCAACTTGGGCAACACCACCACTACACAGGTGTCTTCCGGCAAACGCTCGGCCAAGGCCAACAGCGCCTCACCGCCCTCCTTGCCCGGCTTGCCGCCGGGAATGTGGATTTCCAGCAGTTTTCGATCGGCAAACAGTCCTGCCGAGCCGGCGGCGGCCAGCAATTCCGACCAGTCGGCCTTGGCATCGGCACTCCACACTTCACGGTTCAGGTAGCCTTGCGCCCGGGCTGCCGCCCGCACACTGTCCAATGCTTCCAATCGCAGCAAATCTTCTTCACCGTGAATCACATACAACGGTGCCAGCTGGTCTGCCACTGCGGCAGCCAAGGCTTCCGGACTCAGTTGGGCCATGATTCACGACTGCGGCAAATAGGCCAGCCGGCGCACCAGCTGTTCGGCCGCTTCACGCCGCAAGTCGCGCCAGATTTGTGCTTCTTCTTCCTGCTTGCCCAAAATCTCGCTGTCGGCGTAATCCATGTAACGCTGCACCTGCACCGTCATCGGGTTGCCCAAGGCCTGACCGCGGCGATAGGCTTGCGCCTCGACCCGCAAGGTGAGCAGATATTCGATGGTGTTGCCGCCGATATTGATGGTGCCGACATCCTTGTACTGCTGCTGATCCAATACCCGCAACTGTACCGTATCGCTGCCAGCGGCATCGTCATGCAGGCGCACACCGCTTTGGCGGCGCAAGGCATTTTCCAGCGCATTTTGCATTTGACCGCCGGACACCGTCCAATCCTGATAATGCAGGCGGTTGCCCACATCGCTGGTGCCTTTCAGATGAAAGCCACAGGCCGAAAGCAGCAATAATGCGCCCAGGCCAATCAGTTTGTTCATCTTGCTTCCTTCCCTGCCGGTTTGGCGGCATTTCTCTACATCCGAATCCAATAAGGCGCATAAATACCCGCATACAAAGCCAGGTCCAACAGCAATGCCAGCCCAATAAGCAACAGGGCATGGCGTGCTTTTTTCCGGTAAATGGTCCACATGCACAGCCCAAAACTCAGCAGCGGCAACAGCCAAGCCAGTTTGGCTTTGGCCAGCGCCAGCACCAACCGGGTGTAATCGGATATCTGCCAGCCAAATGCGTTATACAATGCATGCAATTTCGCCTGTGTGCCGTGCTCAAGATAATCACCAAAGCCGGCGATAAACAGCAACTGGTGCAGCACAATGCCGCACAAAATCATCGTTAAAACCGCTTTGATCTCCATCGACGGCATCGTCCGTTTCCTAATTAAGACCTGCATCGGCAGATCTTCTTTCACATAAATTATGAGACCTTTGCACTCCCATCTGCCCGTGGCAGGCAAACGGGAAAGTGGCGCCTGAATCACACCGGCAAACACCGTACGCTCGAGGCTGCCTGAAAATATTCACGATTAACGGATGCGGTTCAAGCCCAGTGCATGATGTTGCCCCTCCAACAGGCTGATCCACCAGTACAAGCGCTGCTTGGGATTGTCCGGTTTGCTCATGCGGCAAAAGGCAAAGGCGACATTATTGATACATGCCAGCGGATACTGGCGAATCTGCTCCGGCAACAAGCGGCGCCACTGCCGCACATCGGCCTCGCGTGAAGCCTGCAAGCGGCAGCTGCCATCACCCCGGCACACCGGCTGCCAGCCTTGGTTGTCGGTATTGCTGTCCATAATCCACTGGCCGTCTGCCCGCAACAGATAGCGCATCTGTAACGGCGTTGGCTCCTGCCGCACATTGAGCAACACATAGTCGCCCTCATCCTGTTTGTCCAACGGCGCCGCCCCAGCGGACACCGCCACCGCCAAAGCCGCCGATGCCAGCAGTACTTTATGTAGATTCATGATGTGATACAGGCCCATCTCATTACCCTTGTGTGATTCAGATCGATTGCACGGTATGGTTTGGCATGGAGATACCGGTTACGTTCAGGCAGCCTGAGGCTGGTTTTAAACACCGGCCGCAAAAATGCCGGCCAAACTTGTCGGCACGCATTTTAACAAGCAATGCGCCAAGACGCCCGTCTTTCCGCCAAGCACCACCCGCCGGCAACAGGCCGCGGCACAGCAGTGTTACCACCTTTTTGCCGATCGTCAGGATTCAAAATGGGAAATCCATCTGCGCAGGCAAAACAGCATCCTCACCCGCCTGCTGCGCCTGCGCCGCCAGTTGCTGCAGCTTTTTACGCCGCAACCGGCACAGACGCAAAACCTGCTGCTTTTGTCCGTCGCTAAACTGCAACCAGTGCAAGCGCTCTTCGCGACTGCGCAAACAGCCTTTGCAATAACCTTTCTGATTGCTTTCGCACACGCCAACACACGGGCTGGGGATGCTGAAAAACTCCAGTTGTTCCATGCCCGTCTCCATGCGCCGTTTGCCGATGGCGGCATAATAATCACAAAACAGACACAAAACAATGCTATAATTCACGGTTTTCTGATTTCCAGCCCGACACACCCATCTTATGAGCAAGCAAATCCGCAACATCGCCATCATCGCCCACGTTGACCACGGCAAAACCACGCTGGTTGACCAACTTTTGCGCCAATCCGGCACCTTCCGCGCCAACCAGCAAGTTGACGAGCGCGTGATGGACAGCAACGACCTCGAAAAAGAACGCGGCATCACCATTCTGGCCAAAAACACCGCCATCGAATACGAAGGCTACCACATCAACATCGTCGACACCCCCGGGCACGCCGACTTCGGCGGCGAAGTGGAACGCGTGTTGGGCATGGTCGATTGCGTGGTGCTGCTGGTCGACGCACAAGAAGGCCCGATGCCGCAAACCCGCTTCGTCACCAAAAAAGCCTTGGCCATCGGCCTGCGCCCGATTGTGGTGATCAACAAAATCGACAAACCTTCCGCCCGCCCGAGCTGGGT
>JBHAET010000119.1:0-5977 GCA_041855705.1 Neisseriaceae bacterium | reverse complement strand
CAATCCGCATATCGGCCACCTGGGTTTGCTTGAAGTGGGCCTCCACCCATAAATTGTGCAGCGGCACCACACTCATCAGTGCGCTGCCGGCGGTCACATACTGGCCGGGCTGCGCCCGGCGCTGGGCCACTTGGCCATCGGCGGGCGCCAAAATGCGGGTCCGCTGCAAGGCCAGCCACGCCGCTTTGACCCGGCTGACCGCCGCCATCACTTCCGGCTGCTGGCGCAGGGGCAGTTTACCGCCAGCGGCGGCACGTGCCGCCTTTTCCTGCTCCTCACCGGCTTTGAGCACGGCACGGGCTTCTTCCACCGCCGCCCGCGCATGGCTGAGTTCTTCACCCGACACCGCATCGGTACCGGCCAGGCTTTCACGCCGTTGCAAATCGGTCTGCAAACGTGCCAGTCGCACCTTGTGCGCCAGCACTTCAGCCGCCGCACGGTTTTGACCGGCCTGTTGCTGCCGGCCGGCACGGATGGCACGGATCAAATCGCTTTGTGCCTGCTCATAGGCCAGTTGCAAGTCGCTGTCGTCCAGTTGCAGCAGCAATTGATTGGTTTTCACCGCCTGGGTGTCCTCTACCGCCACGCTTTGCACCATGCCGTCAATCTGCGGCGTGATGTCGACCCGGTGGCCGGCCACATAGGCCTCATCGCTTGACTGATGGTGCTGCCATACCAGCAGATACAACAGGCTGCACACCAAGGCCAGCGCGATCAGCAACAGGATGAACAGGGTCAGTTTGCGCCAGGGCCGCACGGTGGCGGCTGTCGGTTGGGGCGAGGAATCGGTGTGTTGGTCGTCCATGGTTCCGATATGTGTTTGTTTCGCCGCTGCACGGTTGGCGCATGCAGCGGCGCAATTGTTATGTTATCTGGGCGGCAAACCGCCACCGCTGGCTGCCTGCCACCGGTTCCAACTGTGCTGCAAATCCGCCTGTGCTTTCAGCCAGGCCGCCTCTTGCTGCAAGGCCGCCTCTTCGGCCGCCAGATGGGCAATGCCATTTTCCAGGCCGGCCGCCGCCCGACGGGCAGCCGCTTGCCGCTGCTGCTGTGCCGATTGCCGAATCTGTTGCTGCTGTTGCCATTGGGCCAGGGCCGCACGGTATTCCGCCCGGGCATCGGCCACCTGTTGGCCGGCCAACAAAGCCGCACGGGCTTCTTCCGCGGCCGCTTGCCGCTGTGCCGCCGGTTGCTCGCCGCCACCCGCCACCGGCGCCAAACGCGGCAGCGCCAAATCCGGACGCCGTTGCAGCCAATCGGTGGCCGTCATCGCCAATGCCGATTCATGTACCGGCGGCAAAGCCGTAAATGGCGGCGGCGTGCTGTGATTCAATGCATGCGGCGGCTGGCCGGTCAACAATGCCAACCGGTGCCGCTGGCGGGCAATCTCGGCTTCGGCACGCTGACTGTCGGCCTCGGTTTGCCAAACCGCCTGTTGATAAGGATAACGCGCCCGGCCCGGCAACAGGCCGGCGGCAATGCGCCTAGCCACCAGCTGCTGCTGTTCCTGTTGCACTGCCAAACGCTGGTTTAGCCAAATTTGGCGTGCATGAGCATATTGCCATTCGGTATAGGCCGCCACCACTTCCCGTGCCAGCAGAAAACGCAAGGCCTGCCATTCCCGTGTCGCAACCTCCGGTGGGCTGCCGGCTGCCTGCAAACGTGCTGCCAGCACCCGGGCATCCGGTCCCTGTTGCCATGCCTGTGTCAAAAGCTGGTCCAATTGCGGCAAACGCAGCTGCTGCCACCAAGCACCGCCGTCAGCCAAGCCGGTATTGGCTGATGGCACATCACGCACTGGCGGCGGGGCGCAGGCGGTCAGCAGGCACAGCAGGACACCAGCGACGACGCGCAACGGCCGGCGGCCCGACATGGCAAGGGAAGGTAAAAATGTGGGTGAACGAAACATCTGCTTGGTTTTCATCAGACGGGCATCCGATCAGGATGCCGGACGGGCATGATCATCACTGGCTGCGTGCTGCAAAATCACGCAGTCACGCCATGGAATCAAACGCCTGCACCTGGCAAGCGGACAATCATGCATGCGGGCGCACAGTATAACACTCTGCCATCCATCGGCAAGCCGTTTTCAACTTTGCAATTTGTTAACATAAGCATACCCAAACCTGCAACAATTTGTTATGCTTGAGGACACCAAGCACGATGATGCAAGCCCTTGGCACACACCTGTGCCTGCGGCCATTTGCCAACCGGGTACCCGGCCGGCATGCCATGATGGCAAGTACCGGTTTGGGTGCCATTTTGAATGGAGAGAGAGCATGATCTACCAAGCCCCCGTTAACGAATTGCGTTTTGCCCTGCAGGTGCACGGCAGGCTGCCTGAAATTTTGGCACTGCCCAGCGCTGCCGGACTGGATCAGGACACCGTGGATGCCATTTTGGAAGAAGCCGGCAAATTTGCCGAACAAGAACTGGCACCCACCAATCGGACCGGTGATTTGAACGGTGCCAAGCTGGTAGACGGTAAAGTACAAACCCATGAAGACTTAGCCAATGCATTTTACGCCTATCGCGATGCCGGTTGGCCGGGACTGCGCGCACCGGTGGAATACGAAGGCCAAGGTTTGCCGGCGGTGGTGGCCGCTGCCTGTGAAGAAATGTGGTGTTCGGCCAATCTGGCCTTTTCATTGCTGCCAATGCTGACCTTGGGCGCACTGGAAGCCATTTTGAGCCACGCCAGCGAAGAACAAAAACAAACCTATCTGCCCAAAATGAGCCAGGGTTTGTGGAGCGGCACCATGAACCTCACCGAACCGCAAGCCGGTACCGATCTGGCCCAGGTGGCCAGCAAGGCCGTGCCCAAAGACAATGGTGCCTATGCGGTGTCCGGTCAAAAAATCTTCATCACCTGGGGCGACCAGGAACTGACCGAAAACGTGATCCATCTGGTCTTGGCCCGCCTGCCCGATGCGCCGCCCGGCGTGAAAGGCATTTCCCTGTTTATCGTGCCCAAATTCCTGGTCAATGCCGATGGCAGCCTGGGCGAGCGCAACAGCGCCTATGCTGTGGGACTGGAACACAAACTGGGCATTCATGCCAGCCCCACCTGCGTGATGCAGTTTGACAATGCCGAAGGCTATCTGGTGGGCGAAGCCGGCAAAGGTTTGGCCTATATGTTCACCATGATGAACCACGCACGCCTGGGCGTAGGCATTGAAGGCCATGCGGTGGCCGAGCGCGCCTATCAGGCTGCGGTGGCCTATGCCAACGAGCGCGTGCAAAGTCGCGACATTGGCGGCAAAAGTGCCACCCCGGTGACCATCATCCACCACCCCGATGTCCGCCGCATGCTGCTGGTGCAAAAAGCCACCCTGGCTGCCCAGCGCGCCCTCTACATGCAGGCTGCAGCCGCCATCGACACCGCCCACAGCCACCCGAACGCCGATGAGGCGGCCAAGGCCGAAGCTGTGCTCAACTTCCTGATTCCGATTGTCAAGGCCTGGTGTACCGACAACGGCACCGTACTGACCAATCTGGCGATGCAGGTCTATGGCGGCATGGGTTATGTGGAAGAAACCGGCGCCGCCCAGTATGTGCGCGATGTGCGGATTACCCCGATTTACGAAGGTGCCAACGGCATTCAGGCACTGGATTTGATTGGCCGCAAAACCGCGGCCAACGGCGGCAGTGTGGCCCGTGCCCTTTTGGCCGATGGCAGCACCGTGGCCGCCAAGCTGGCCGCCGCCGAACCGCAATTGGGTGCCCGCCTGTTGCACTCATTGGATCTGGCCGAACAAAGTGTCGCTGACATTGTGGCGCAAATGGACAGCAACCCGGAATTGGCCGCTGCCGGCTCCAATGCCTATCTGTACCAAATGGGCTGCACCCTGGGTGCAGTGGCACAGGCACGCGCTTGGCTGGCGGCCAAAGACGCACTGGCCGATGCCGATAACGCGCCTTTGGGTGAAGACTTCTACCGTACCCAGCAACAGGTGGCTGCCGTGTATTTTGCCTACGTTCTGCCTCAAGTACAGACCTATGCCGCCCAGGTACACAGCGGCGGCGAAGCCATTTTGGCCGTGCCCTTGAGTGCGTTTTAACGTTTCGAAGCCACTCTAAAAACCAAGGCTGCCTGAAACGGTTTCAGGCAGCCTTTTGATGTTCTGACATCAAGAAGCTACACACAGACAAATCGCGTGTTTTCTTGTGAATGCTGCCACATACCGTCACTTTGAACAGATTTTGCTTTTCGCTGCCTTTCGGCTGCTTGTCCGAATAGGCTGCCCAAGCTGTTTTTTTCAAGGAATTTAGCAGATGAAACCAACAACATTTTTCCGCCTGTCCCGCTGGCTTGGCACGGCGCTGCTGGTATTGATGACATTTGCCCATCCGGCGCATGCGCAGCAGGGGCTGCCGCAGGGAACCGTGAATGCGCTGATGAACGATCCAAATTATTGCGCGTATGGCTTTAACCCCAATTGCCCGCCGCCGAGCAGCGGCGGTGATCTGTCGGGTGGCGATTTGTGGCACATCGCCATGGCTTTCAGCCCCTCCACCGGTCATTGGGGCATCAGCAGGGCATCCTATTCAACACGCGGCACCAGCCGCAACGAAAAGATTATTCAGCGCACCAACAATGAAAAGATGGCCATACACCGATGCAGCAGCGACGGTGAAATTCAGGACTGTACGCTGGCCTTCAGCGAAGAGATGGGCATGGTGAGTGCGGTGCTGGGCGTGCTGCCCAACGGTCAGTATCAATTGTTTGCCGCCGGAATCGGCGATGATTCACTCAACCGCCTACACTGGGCCTTGGGCTTTAATCTGGGTTTTCTTCGCCGCGACAAACGCGAGCGGTATCAAGTCTTGCTTGACGGTTGCCGAGAAGTCGCGCAGGAATGCCGGGTAGTCGTAAAAAACTGGATTGGGCAAGACCCGATCAGTACCCTCAATGCCAAGGATGCCTATGGTGCGGTATTTATCGACGAAGCTGACAACAGCAAGGTCTTTGCGGCTGCCAGCCACGCCACCCCGCAACAGGCCGAAGCCAGTGCGCGGGCCCTGTGCCAGGCCGGCGGCGGACAGCAGTGCAGCCGCTGGTACGGCTTTGCCAATATGTGTACTGCCGTGGCTGTCGGGCAAGTACGCGGTGAACCGGTTCACGCCGGTGTGGAAGGGAAGAACAAAGAGCATGTCTCCCTTTTGGCATTGAAGCAGTGCAATGACCGGGGGGCAGGCTCATGCCGGGTGTTGATTGCCAGTTGCTCAATGGAATGCGACCCCAGCCAAATGGGCTGCAAACTGCCGCGCCCGCAAAAAAGCTGACATCCGGCCGCAAAAAGCATCATCACCATCACGGTCAAGCTGATCAATCGGTTAAAGGCTACCTGAACGTGGTTTCAGGTAGCCTGAAATCTTGGGCAGGAATGGACGGCAAACAGACAGATAGAGACCTTTTCACCTCCCAGATGTGGCTGTCGTTCAAGACACAGGCCACGCTACGCGTGCAGACACAACATGGAGCGAGCCAAGCGGGCAACACACAACGCTTCAAGTACACCACAGACGGGGGTTTGCAAAGATCTTCGGCGGCAGTTTTATTTACCAATACAGAACCGGCTGAAAATCACCCCCAACAAATCATCGGCCGTGAATTCACCGGTAATTTCATTCAGGGCCACTTGCGCCAGACGCAGGTGCTCGGCCCACAATTCACTGTATTGATGGCCGCAATCTGCGGCCAACGCCAATTCCGCCGCAGCCGATTGCAAGGCTTGCAAATGGCGTTGCCGGGCCAAAAACAGGCCTTCGCTTTCCCCCTGCCAGCCCACTTGTTGCAACAAAGCCTGCCGCAACAAGTCCAGCCCGTCGCCGGTTTTGGCCGACAGGCAAATCAATTGGTCGGCATCCGCCGTCACAAAACGGTGGTGACCGGTCGATGTTTCACGTGAAACACGCGCTGCGGTTTCGCCGCGCAAATCAATCTTGTTGTGAATTTCAATCTGTTTCAGGTTTT
>JBHAET010000118.1:0-5512 GCA_041855705.1 Neisseriaceae bacterium | reverse complement strand
GATTTCCCGCGACGACAGCCATGTGGCGCCGGCCTTGAGCCAGCAGTTGGCTGCGGCACTGAACAGCCCGGTTACCTGGATCGAACATGGCGGCCACCTGATGGCCAGCGACGGCTTCACCCGGCTACCGGCCGTGTGGCAGGCTCTGCAACATATGCTGGCGCCACCGGCCAGAAGAGTCTGAATCCGCATTGGCCAGGCTGCCTGAAACCCACATTATTTTATTCCGTGACGAAACCGCATATGAGCACCGAATCCGTACTTCGCTTTATCACCGCCGGCAGTGTTGACGACGGCAAATCCACCCTGATTGGCCGTCTGCTGTATGACAGCCAGGCACTGCTGGCCGATCAGGTAGCCTCTTTGTATCAGGGCCGGCACAAACGCACGGCCGAAGGGGTACCCGACTTTGCCCAGCTGACCGACGGCTTGGCCGCCGAACGCGAACAGGGCATTACCATTGATGTCGCCTACCGCTATTTCGCCACCCCGCAGCGCAAATTCATCATTGCCGACACCCCCGGCCACGAGCAGTACACCCGCAACATGGTCACCGGCGCTTCCACCGCCGATGCCGCCATCGTGCTGGTGGACGCCACCCGGGTTGATTTCAGCCACAACCCGCCGCAACTGCTGCCGCAAACCCGCCGTCACAGCGCCTTGTTGAAATTGCTGGGAACCCGCCATATTCTGGTGGCGGTCAACAAACTGGATTTGCTCGACTACAGCGAAGCGCATTTCAATGCCATTGTGGAGGCTTACCGGCAACTGGCCGACACCCTGAAACTGGACAATGTGCAATATGTGCCGATTTCGGCGCTGGGCGGCGACAACATCGTCAACCCCAGCACACACATGTCCTGGTACAGCGGCCTGCCGCTGCTGCGCCTGCTGGAACGCCTGCCGGCCGACAACAGCACCCTGCCGCAGCAAGCGCAAGACGTCTTGCTGCCCATCCAGCGCGTTGCCCGGCAGGACGGCAGCGCCGCCGATGATTTTCGCGGTTATCAGGGCCGGCTGGAACAGGGCACCCTTCGCGTTGGCGATGCGGTACGCATCGAACCGGCCGGGCACCACAGCACCGTCACCGCACTCTACGGCCCCAACGGCAGCCTGCAGCAGGCCACTCCCGGCGATGTGCTGACCCTCACCCTGGCCGACGACATCGACATCTCGCGCGGCGACACCCTGCTGGCGGCCGACAGTCCGATCGTTCCGAGCAAAACCCTCACCGCCTCGCTGTGCTGGTTTGACGACAAACCGCTCAATCCGGCCCGCCGCTACTGGCTCAAACACGGCACCCGCAGCGTATATGCCAAGGTCAAAAACATTGACTACCTGTGGGATGTCCACACCCTGAGCCACACCGCCAATGCCGACACCCTGTCCCTCAACGACATCGGCCGCGTGCAGCTGTCGTTGCAGCAAGCGGTGGTGCCCACCGCCTACCGCAGCAATCCGGCCACCGGTGCCTTTATCCTGATTGACGAGGCCACCCACCACACCGTGGCCGCCGGCATGATCGTGGAAACCGATGACCAGCGTGACTGGTCGATCTGAAACCGACACCCCTTAGGCTGAACTGGAAACAGCAGCCCTTGCACCCGCAACAGCGGGTGCTTTTTTATGGCGCCAGCAAACCCGAGGCCTTTGCCCCCGATGTGAATGAAGTTCAAGGCAGAGACCTCGCAACGAGTGCAGACATCACATAGAGAGGGACTCAACAAACGGGCAACGCACAACGCAGAAATTCGCCGCAGATGGGGATTGGGCAAAGGTCTCAACCCGTGTGCGACATCACTGGGTAGCAATTGGCCATGGCTGTTTGCCGGCAATTTCACTATACTGCCCATTCGTCTCATCCACTCTGAGGAGCGCGCAATGAAACCCCTGCCTCTGGCCGCCACTTTGCTGGCCCTGGCCCTGCCGCTGGAAATGGCGCATGCAAACAGTATCGAACAGGTGTTGCGCCAGCACTATCCGCGCCAGCACAAAGCCCATCAGTGCTATCTGGGCAAGAGTACCGGTTATTATCAAGGTGACAAACCGGTGTCCCTTGATTACTGCATGAAAATCGACAAACAGCAAACCGTGGATACGCCGGCAGGCAAACGCCACTATATTTTGTTGCGCGGCGATGCGATTGACCTGAAAACCGGTGAATGGCTCAGCAGTCATGTCGCGAGCGGGGCGGTGGGCATGCTGGTGCTGCGGCCCAAAGCCGGCGGCGGCTGGGAAACCGAGGCGGCCAATACCGGCATGAGCGCAGGTGCTTTTGGCAGCGCACCCGAAAAATGGACCTTGCAACAGTTCGGTCCCGGCAGTTGGGGCTTTGTCAACCGGGAAAGTGATGTGCACCAGGGCTACGCCGGCGGTGATCACCTGATTTTGCTGGCTGCCGGCAATAAAATCAGCTTCAGCCGCATTCCGGCGCTCAGCGACAATACCGGTGCACTGGGCGATTGCAGTGCCGACATGGGCTTTGAAACCGCGGCCGCGCAACGCGACTGCCGCAAACGGGCCGTCAATCTGGACAGCCGCCTGCACATCAACCGCAACGCCACCCCCACGGCCGGCATGTATCCGCTGCAACTGATTGTCAACGGCACGGCCGGCGGCAAACGCTACCGCAATCAGGCCTATCCGGTACTGTTCGATGCCAAGCAGCAACGCTTCCTGCCCCCGAAAAACAGCCCGCTGAATAACTGAACCGGCAAGGCCACACACCCATCCGCGCCATTGCGGCCGGCATGGTGTGTGGTCCATCCACCCCATGACTCCGTCCGTTGACCAACGACGACCAAATCCATCAGATGGTGTGCCACCCAATACCGTAAAACAACATAAAAAGCGCACCCGGCCCGCCCATGCCGGTAGCGGTTTGGCAGTGATTTCACTATACTGCCGGCCAATATCGCGTTTTCAGGCAGCCTGATGAACACCGAACAAACCAATTACATTTTGTGCATGAAATGGGGCAACAAATACGGCCCCGAATATGTCAACCGTCTCTACAACATGGTCCGTCGCAATCTGACGCTGCCATTTACTTTTGTTTGCCTGACCGACAATACCGACGGACTGGATTCCGACATTGTCTGCCACCCGATTCCGGAACTGGTGTTGCCCGACGGCCTGCCCGAGCGCGGCTGGAAAAAGCTGACCACCTTTGCCCCGGCACTGTATGATTTGCACGGCAATGCCCTGTTCCTGGACATCGACATTGTGATTACCGGCAACATCGACTGTTTTTTCACCCAAGCGCAACAGCGCGCCGACGAAGTGTGGATCATCCGTGACTGGAAAAAACCGTGGCGCATGGTCGGCAACAGCTCGGTGTACCGCTTCCAGATCGGCGCCCTGCCCGATCTGCTGGATTATTTCCGCCGCAATTTCCACGACATCCGCCAGCGCTTCCGCCACGAACAGGCTTTTTTGTCGTGGTATGTGCGCGAACACCATCAGCTCAGCTATTGGCCGGCCGACTGGTGCCTGAGCTATAAATACCATGTGCTGAAAAAACTGCCGTTCTCGCTGTGGCAGCCGCCGCAAAAACCGGCCCACGGCAAAATCATCATCTTTCACGGCGAAGTCAATCCGCCGGATGCAATCCGGGGCGGCGGCGGCAAATGGTACCGCAAGGTTTTGCCGGCGCCGTGGCTGCAAGATTATTGGCACTAGAAAGGCTGCCTGAAACCATGCGCAAACCCCGCAGCAAACTGGCCAACTGGTTTTCCTTCAACCAGCACCGCAAACGCTTTGGTGCCGGCAAAGTGGCCGCGGCACTGGCCGATGCCGACCTGTCCCAATTGAAAACACACCGCATTGAGGCCGGTGCCACCGTCTATACCCACGGCAGCAAAAAAGAACTGCAGGCCCACATTGCCGATTTGCGGCAGGAATTCAGCGGCCAGCCGGAAATCAATTACTACCATGCCCAACTGATTGTGCTGATTCGCCGCGGTGTCGATGTGACCAAGCACATGGCCGCTTTTGAAGCACTGTGGGCGGCGGAACGTGATTTTTTGCTGCAGTCGCTCTCCACCCGCTGGCTGATTGCTGCTGCCGACACCTTTATCGACCACGGCCGCGATCCGTTGGCGGCGGCCCTGCTGATGAATGCAGTCATGCTGGTCAATACCCTGAAACTGGCCGAAAGCGAACGCTATCTGCACCAGACCGAAAATGCACCCATTCAGCCGGCACGCCAGCAATCGTTGCAACACGAACGTCTGGCGCTGTTTGACGGTGTTTCCGGCTTTGCCGTCGGTACGGACGACACCTTGCGCAACATGCGCTGGCGTTTGGACCGTCTCTGCGCCGGCCACCCGATGGGACAACTGGTGATTGAAGTATTTGAACGCGTGCAGCGCGAGGGCAATGTTTATGCCCGTTTCCGCGCCCTGCACACCCGTGACAAAACCGCATGGTGGCAAGATTGACGCACAACAGCCCCCCTTCCATCCCGGCCCTGGTGATCAATCTGGAGCGCAGCCATCAGCGCTGGGCGTTCCAGCAAACCCAACTGCAACAGCTGGGCATTGCCGCCCGCCGCCTGCCGGCAATCAGCACCGAAGACATCGGCCCAGAACAATACGAGCAACTGGCCAACGGCTGGGAGCGCAAGCTGCGCCCGGCCGAAGTGGCCTGTTTTCTGAGCCATCGCCAAGCCTGGCAGACCGTTGCCGACAGCGGCCACGCCATGCTGATTCTGGAAGACGATGCCTTGCTGTCACAACACACACCGGCACTGCTGAACAGTTTGGCACAGCTGTCGCAACCGGTCGATTACATCACGCTGGAAACCCGCAGCCGCAAAAAACTGCTCGGCCGCACCCCGCTGCCCTGTGCCGGCGACTTTGGCCTGCGCCGCCTGTATCAGGACCGCACCGGTGCTGCCGCCTATGTACTGTATCCGAGCGGGGCCGCCAAACTGCTGGCCAAAGCACAGCAACAGGCACCGGCGCTGGCCGATGCCTTTATCTGCAGCAGTTACATGCTCAATGCCTGGCAAGTGGTACCGGCCGCCGCCGTACAACTGGACCAATGTGCCGCCTACGGCCTGCCGTTTGCCAACCCGTTTGTCTCCACCATCACCCCGGCCGACCAGTCCAAACCGGCAGCCGCCAGCCCGGCGGCGGCACGGCGCTTCAAACGGCGACGCATTGCCGCCCAGTGCCGCATGGGCTGGCGGCAACTGAGCCTGCTGGGCCGTGCCCAACGCCTGCATGTGGGCATCGAAACCCACGATTTCAGGCTGCCTGAAATCGGCAATGGCAAAACCGATCATCCATAACACCATCCAACCTGGGCAACTCAACCCGAGATCTTGGCCCAATATCCGGTGGTGGATGCCTTATTTTCTCAACAAACGCAGCAAATACTGCCCGTAAGTATTTTTGGCCATGGCATGTGCCTGTTGCGCCAACTGTTCCGATGTCAACCAGCCATTGCGCCAGGCAATCTCCTCCAGACAGGCTACCTGAAGGTTTTGCACATGCTCAATGGTTTT
>JBHAET010000117.1:0-3118 GCA_041855705.1 Neisseriaceae bacterium | reverse complement strand
TTGAGGTGCGCGGCGAGATGAAGGTGGGCAGCACCCTCCGGGCAGTGCTGCATGACCCGGACGGCTTGCCGGCCGACGGCATTGTGTATCAATGGTATGCCGATTATCAGAAAATCGACGGTGCCACCGGTGCAGAGTACACCTTGACGGCGGCGGAATTGGGTAAAAACATGCGGGTGAGCGCCATATTCCGTGACCAGTTGAATCATTATGAAGGTCCGTACAGCCCGGCCACCCTGAATGTGGTAGCGGCCGATGCGGTACCGCCTCCATTGGTGGAGCGTGGTTCGGGCGCGGAGGGCGGCGGTTTTGCAGTGATTCCGCAGCCAATCGCCGAGCGGGCCGAGTTGCGTTATACCGATGAACAGGGCGCTACACATGTGGTGGTTTGGCAACAGCAAAACGGTCGCTGGCAGGCGCTTGGCGAGCTGCCGCCAGGCTTGGTGCTGGATGCCGAGAGCGGCAAACTGAGCGTACACCCGGAAAGTGTGCGTGACCGTGCCAATGCCGAGGCCAACAACACGATTAACGGCCTGCAAAGCGACAATCTGTCGTTTTGGGTGGGCGATGACGCGGTCGCTTACCAGCTGCCGGCACTGCCGCAATTCGTGGCCGGTGATTACCACAGTGATTGGGGCAGTGCGATTGGCAATTTGCAGATTAAACCGGCCGCCAATACCGATGTGCTGGTGGTGCGCTATACCGATGAGCGCGGCGCGCAACAGGTGATCACTGTTCGCAAGCAGTCGGCCACCCAGTGGGTGACGGAGCCGGAACTGCCCCAGTTTGGCTGGGACGATACCCCGGTATATTACAACGTTGAAACCGGAGCGTTGTATTTTCAGGCCGATACCTTGGCCGATGGGACGGTGGTGACTGCCGAGGCGCAAAACAAGACCAGCGGTGTCAGTGTCACCGGCACGTATCATGCGCCTTACGATGCGGCGATGGCGCCCAAATATGAAGCCGGCAATGCGGATGCGTTGCCGGGCCAGCCCGAACCCGGGGCGTTACGGATCACGCCGGATGAAGACACCGACCGCATGTTGGTGCGGTATACCGACGAACAGGATGTGCAGCGGGAAATCACGGTGGTGAAAAACGGTAGCGGGACATGGCATGCGTTGGCGCCATTGCCGGTTGGGGTGGTGCTGGACAGCAGCAGCGGTGTGGTGTTGCTGACGCCGGACAGTGTCAAGGATTACAGCACGGTAGTGACCGAAACAGGCAATGTACACACCAATGTGGTGACACGGGCATATACCACGGTGGGACAAGATTTGTTTGTGCCTCAGTCACCGCAGATTACAGCGGGCAGCCAGCAGGGCAGTGTGGTGATTACCCCGGATCTGACCGCAGGCAATGCCACCGTGCGCTTGCAAATCAGTTTTACCGATGAGCAGGGGCAGCTGCGCCAGTTAACAGCCAAACAAGCCTTTGACTTTTCGGTGCCAAATTTTCCTCTGGTGTGGCAGTTGTATGCGGGTGATGATGTGCAGCCGCTGGCGCAGGGGCAGGACGGTTTGTATATTGATGCGCTCAGCGGGGTGGTGAGTCTGGCACCGGATGCGGTGCGTGACGGCAGCCAAGTCAGCGTGCAGGCCTACAATGCCTATTGGCCCAACCATCCTTCGCCAGTCACGACTTGGACTGCCGGTCAGGATGCGGCCACACCGCCGCTGTTGTTGTCTTTGAGCGGCAGTACCCGAGTCGAGGAAGGGCAGGCGGCCACTTACACCGTCAGCCTCAACCAGGCCGCCGCCACCGATGTGCGGGTGGCTGTAACGGTGACAGCTTCCGATGCGACCAAAAAGGCGCTTTTGAGCGCCAGTACCCAAGTGGTGACCATAGCCGCCGGCGAAACCTCGGCCCAGTTCAGTGTCCAAACCGGTGATGATGGCGAAAGTTACCAGGGTTATGACTATCGTGTCAGCTTGAGCGATGCTGAAGGTGCCTTGCTGGATTTTGACCACAGCGTGCAAACCCAAGTCAGCAATACCACGCCATCTCCCCCCGTGCTGGAAACGGTTTATTACGGCGAGCACCAGGGCGCGGTTCAGGTGCGACTGGACAAAAGCAGCGATCAGGTGACTGTGCGTTTTACCGATGAACAGGACCGCTCGCAGCAGGTAGTGCTCAAACAGAGCAACGGACAATGGAACAGTGAAACTGCTTTGCCGGAACACGTTAGCATTGGTCGGGAGTTGGTGTCTGGTTTGGATGCTCAGAACAACTATCTGATTTTGCTGCCTAATGCGGTGCAGGATTATTCGATGGTTTATGCCCGGCAGTATGTGGGCACGGTGGCCAGCGCCGAGAGCATGGTTGAAGCTTATGAAGACCGTATGGTGGCAGGGGGGGCGCCCCTGTTGAGCAGCAATCTGACGGTCAGTGGCGTTTTGGAGACGACGGTTTTGCTGCCCAGCAGCGAGCAGCCAGCGGTGGCGGCCACAGTGCCTGTTGCGGCCGAATCGGCACCGCAGTACGCCGGAGCAGTAAACATTGGCGGACAAACCATGCCTTTGGAAGAGTCATTGGCCGGGCAGGGGGTTTTGTAACCGAGAGCTTGTCGTCAGAATGCTGGTGCAGCGATTGTTGCTTCAAAAAACTGCTGTACCGGTTAATTGTCAATAACTCCTGAGTCCGCTGTTGCCGCATAGCCTCTGCATCAAAAAGGCTGAGACCTTTGCAAAAAAACCAAAACTCCTCTAAATTCTCCTAAAGAATTCAGAGGAGTTTTTTATGAGCAGCTTTTTCCACCAACAAGCCCAAATCATGATGAGCAAACATATCGACAGCTACCCGTTGCTCAAAATTAACCAGCTACTCGATTGGCAGTCCATCGAACAACTGCTCAACCAGCAAAAGACCCGTTACATCCGCGACCACCGCGGTCGCCCCGCCTATCCGCTACTGCCCATGCTCAAAGCCGTATTGCTCGGCCAATGGCACAGCCTCTCCGATCCGGAATTGGAACGCTGTTTAGCCACCCGTCTGGATTTCTACTTCTTCTGCGGTTTTGATGAGGTCGCCTTACCCGACCACAGCACCCTCTGCCGTTTCCGCAATTGGCTGGCACAAGATGGCACCTTGGCCGGGCATCCCGGACTGATTAATC
>JBHAET010000116.1:0-3575 GCA_041855705.1 Neisseriaceae bacterium | reverse complement strand
CTGCTCAAAGGCTACGCACTCAACCAAAAGCGTTTGCAGCAAAATGCCGACGAGCTGCATCAGGCCTTGGCGCTGATTCAGAAAACCGCCGCGTCGCCCGAATTAACCATACAAAGCGGGCGTGGGCTGGTGGATATTGTCAGCCGCTACACGCAAACGTTTTTGTGGTTGCAGCAATACGATGAGGGGCTGCTGAACGAGCCGCGCGGCGAAAACGGCGGCACCCTGCCAACCGCGACGGAAGCACGGAATGCGTTGGCCGATTTAAAAATGCAATTGATGCAACGAGGCGAAGCCACCGAATTATTCGCCCGCGAACACGGCGACGGCCTGGAAGCCCTGTTGGGCAATCTGGCGCAAACTGTTTTCGGCGAACCGGCCTATCCCAGCGTGGAGAGCAAGGCTGCGCATTTGCTGTATTTCGTCGTGAAAAACCATCCGTTTGCAGACGGCAACAAACGCAGCGGCGCATTTTTATTTGTCGATTTTCTGCACCGCAACGGCAGGCTGCTGGATAAAAACGGCCACCCCGTGATCAATGATACGGGGCTGGCGGCTTTAACACTGCTGGTGGCGGAATCCGACCCCAAACAAAAAGACATTTTAATCCGCCTGATGATGCATATGCTGCATCATCAGGCTACCTGAAAACCTGTTCACCCGATTTTTTCAGACACCAAACCGAATAAATGCCACAGAAAGCAAACATCATGACTCAAACCCTGTTAATCGAACTCTTAACCGAAGAGCTGCCCCCCAAAGCCCTGAATCATCTGGGCAACCATTTTGCCGCCGCCATTGCCGAAGGGCTGGAAAAAGCGCAGTTAACCGAGGGCTCAGCCGATTACACCGCCTATGCTTCGCCGCGCCGTTTGGCGGTGCAGGTGAAAAACGTGAAGCCGGTTCAGGCCGACCAGCAGGTGGTGAAAAAAGGCCCGTCGGCAGCAAGCGGCATGAAAGACGGCGCGCCGACCAAAGCCTTGGAAGGTTTCGCCCGCGGCGCCGGTGCCAAAATCGAAGATTTGAAAATCATCCACGACGGCAAGCAGGACATATTTGCCTACGAATACACCCAAACCGGCAAGCCCTTGGCCGAGTTGCTGGCAGACATTCTCAATCAGGCGGTGAAAAAGCTGCCGATTCCGAAAGTGATGCGCTGGGGCAGCAGCACCTACACCTTCGTGCGTCCGGTGCACGGCTTGGTGGTGATGCACGGCAGCGAAGTGGTGCCGGTAAACATATTGGGTTTGCAGAGCCGCAATTTCACCCTCGGCCACCGCTTTCTGGCAGACGGCCAAGTCGTGTTGGCCAACGCCGACACCTACGCCGAACAACTGAAAAACGAAGGCAAGGTGATTGCTTCGTTTGCCGAGCGCAAAGCCGCCATCCAAACCGCCTTAAACCAGCAGGCAGGCTACCTGAAAGCCACGGTGGCCGCCGACGAAGCGCTGCTCGACGAAGTCACCGCGCTGGTGGAATGGCCGGTGGTGCTGGAGGCCGGTTTTGAAGAACATTTCCTTGCCGTGCCGCAGGAATGCCTGATTCTCACCATGCAGCAAAACCAGAAATACTTCCCGCTGCTGGATCAAAACGGCAAGCTCATCAACCGCTTCCTGCTGGTGTCCAATTTGCAGGCCGAAGACCCGTCGCACATTATCCACGGCAACGAGCGCGTATTGCGCGCGCGGCTGGCCGACGCCGAGTTTTTCTACAAGCAAGACCAAAAAGCCACGCTGGAGAGCCGTTTGCCAAAATTGTCGCAAGTGGTGTATCACAACAAACTGGGCAACCAGGCCGAGCGCCTCAACCGCCTGATGAGCATCAGCGCCGCCATCGCCAAAGCCTTGGGCGCCGATGCCGCCGTCGCCGAACGCGCCACCCGCTTGTCCAAAGCCGATCTGGTCACCGACATGGTGGGCGAATTCCCCGAGCTGCAAGGAGTTATGGGCAAATACTACGCCCGCCTGGACGGCGAGAGCGAAGCAATCGCCAACGCCATCGAGCAGCATTACTGGCCGCGCTTTGCCGGCGACAGGCTACCTGAAAGCCAGATTGCCACCGCTGCTGCACTGGCCGACAAACTGGAAACGCTGGTCGGCATTTGGGGCATTGGCCTGATTCCCACCGGCGACAAAGACCCCTACGCGCTGCGCCGCTCCGCCCTGGGCATTCTGCGCATGCTGATGAACAGCGATTTGAGCATCGCCGACGTGCTGCAAACCGCTTATGCCACCTTCCCCGCCGGCAGGCTGGCCGACAACACGCTCACCGAAGTGGCCGAATTTATGCAGGCGCGGCTGGCGGTGCTGCTGCAAAACGACTACCCGCAAGACGTGGTGGCCGCGGTGCTGGCCAAACAGCCCGACCGCCTCAACGACCTCACCGCCAAGTTGCAAGCGGTGGAAACGTTTAAAAAACTGCCCGAAGCCGCTGCACTGGCCGCCGCCAACAAGCGCGTGCAAAACCTGCTGAAAAAAGCCGATGCCGAACTGGGTGCGGTGAACGAAAACCTGTTGCAGCAGGCCGAAGAGCAGGCGCTGTTTGCCGCTTCGCAAGCCTTGCAGCCGAAAATCGACGCCGCGCTGGCGGCGCAGGACTTTCAGACGGCCTTAACCGAGCTGGCCGCCATCAAACCGCAGGTCGATGCCTTTTTCGACTGCGTGATGGTGATGGCCGACGATGCCGCAGTCAAACAAAACCGCCTCAACCTGCTCAACCAGTTGGCCGCCCAAATGAACGCAGTGGCGGATATTGCGCTGTTGGGCGAGCACGGCTGATGATCCGCTTGGCGATTGCCGTGCCCACACAGCAAGCGCCAAGCGACACTTCTGCCATTCTGTTTCAGGCAGCCTGGGGTCTGTTGACTGCCCCATTCTGAGGAGACGGTGATGAACTCGATCTGGTTGTGGATATTGCTGCTGCTTGCCGGCATGGTGTGGTGGCAATGGCGTTTGCGCCGTCGCGTGCCAACGGCCGACCCTGCCGCACTGAACCGCTGGCTGACGGTGCTGTGTGACCCCGAGCTGGATGCCGAAGCCATCGAACAGCACTGGCGTTCGGTACAGGGGTTCCCGGCCCACGGTTTGCCGACACCGGCCGATTTCATCGATTTTTCGGTCAACGACGTCCTGCCGCCCGCTTATGCCTTTGCCGTGGACTGGAAAGACGGCGAAAGCTTTGCCGACTACGCCGATGATATGGCCGCCCGCTTTGGTTTCCGCCTGCAATGGCCGCCGCACGCCGATCCGGAGCAGACCATGCCCGAAACCCTGATGCAGCTGGCCTATCCGCAATTTCGACAACACGGCGCCCTGCTTTATGATGCGCAAACCGATGGCGATTATTACTGTGTGATGCTGATTCCCGCCGAGCGACAAACCAGCTTTGAACAGGCATCACGCCAATGGGGACTGGCGATCCGCACCGCCGACGAGCCGCATTAAGGGAGACCTTTGCACAACGCCCATCTGCGGCGGATTTGAAGCGTTGTGCGCTGCTCACTCGCTTGCCTAACTCTATGTTATGTCTGCACTCGCTGCGCTGCTGCGCCTTGAACTGCATCCGCATCTGGAGGT
>JBHAET010000115.1:0-15221 GCA_041855705.1 Neisseriaceae bacterium | reverse complement strand
TGGCCGAAGCCTTGCATCAGCAGCTTGCAGCCGCCGGGGTGACGGCGCAGCTGACGGTGGCGGCCGACTTCAAGAGCAAGAGCCTGCCGGAAGAAGATATTTTGCTGCTGATCACCTCGACCCAAGGCGAGGGCGAGCCGCCGGAAGAGGCCTTGCCGCTGTACAAATTCCTGTTCGGCAAAAAAGCCCCCCAGCTGGCGCAGCTGCAGTTTGCGGTGCTGGCATTGGGCGATAGCAGTTATCCCAAATTTTGCCAGGCAGGCAAGGATTTTGATCAGCGTCTGGAAGCCTTGGGAGCACAACGCTTGCTGGCGCGCACCGACTGCGATTTGGATTATCAGGCGGCAGCCGATGCCTGGCTTGCTGCTGCGGCTGCCAAGGTGACGGAACTGGCCGCCGCTTCTGCCGCAGCACCGGTTGCGGCCGCGGCCGGCACGCCGGCGGCAACCGGCAGCACCGCGACCTACGACAAGAACCGGCCGTTTGCCGCCAGTGTGAATGTGGGCCAGAAAATCACCGCCCGCAATGCGGCCAAAGATGTGCGCCACATCGAAATTGATTTGTCCGGCTCCGGCATTCGCTATCAGCCGGGCGATGCCTTGGGCGTTTATTTCCGCAATCAGGCGGATTTGGTGGCCGAAATTTTGCAGCACAGCGGTGTGGATGCGGCAGCCGAGGTGACTTTGGCCGACGGCAGCCGCACCAGCATTCAGGCAGCCTTGAGCGAGCACTTGGACATTACCCAGAATACCCCGGCGCTGGTGCGGGCCTATGCCGGCTGGAGCGAAGATGCCGCCTTGCAGGCTTTGGCAGACGATGCGGCGGCACTGGCCGACTATCTGGCCACCACGCTGCCGGTGGGGGTGTTGGCGGCCCATCCGCATTCGCTGACGGCGCAGCAGTTGCATGATTTGTTCCGGCCGCTGGCCCCGCGCCTGTATTCGATTGCCTCGGCACAAGCGGAAGTGGACGAGGAGGTCCACCTCACCGTGGGGGTGGTGGCGTTTGAACACCACGGCCGGCATTACACCGGTGCCGCTTCCGGCTTTCTGGCAGCAGCGCAGGAGGGGGATCCGATCCGGGTGTTTGTGGAGCCGAATCCGCATTTCAGGCTGCCTGAAAACGGGGATACGCCGATCATCATGATCGGTGCCGGTACCGGGGTGGCGCCGTTTCGCGCCTTTATGCAGCAGCGTGAAGCCAATGGCGATGCCGGCCGCAACTGGCTGGTGTTCGGCAACCAGAAATTTACCGATGATTTCCTGTATCAGAGCGAATGGCTGCAATACCGCAAAAGCGGCTTGCTCACCCGGGCCGACCTGGCCTGGAGCCGGCAGGGCAGAGAGAAAGTGTATGTGCAGCACAAACTGCTGGCCGAGGCAGCCGAAGTCTGGCGCTGGTTGCAGGCCGGGGCGCATGTCTATGTTTGCGGTGATGCCAGCCGCATGGCGCGCGATGTGGAAGCAGCATTGCTGGAGATTATCGCCGGCCAAGGCGGCTTGAGTGCCGAAGACGCTGAGGACTACCTCAATGATTTGCGCGAAGCGCACCGCTACCAGCGCGATGTATACTGATGTGTGGCGCTTCGGCGGCAGCTGCGCGTTTGTCCGGTCAAAACGCTTGATTTTTGAACAGCATTAAATCATAATGCACGTTTGCGCCTGTCGTTGGACAGGCTGCATCATGACCATGAAGTACAGGCAAAACCCCTGTGCCCGCTTGATTAAAGGACTTGACATGAAAACCGATATCCACCCGAATTACCACGATGTGGTTGTGACCTGCTCTTGCGGCAACAGCTTCACCACCAAATCGGCAATGGCTAAAGAAGCCTTCAATATTGAGGTTTGCTCCGAGTGCCATCCGTTCTACACCGGCCAGCAAAAAATTGTGGACACCACCGGCCGTGTGGACAAATTCAACCAAAAATACGGCAATATGTTCAAACGTTGATCCGGTTTTGGTTGCAGACGAAAGACTGCCGTTGGTGGCAGTCTTTTTTTGTATGGTGACCAAGCCCGCCACAGTGCTTGCCGGAGTTTGACGCCATTGTTTTGACGGGGTTTGTCCCCATTTTCATGCGGTTGGCAACGGTTGCGGCTTGCTGCCGGCCCCGTTGCCGATTGGATCTGCCCTATCATGGCCAGGCTGCCTGAAAGCGGTTTGGCGGCATTTTGGACATTTGAATACAGGAATGACGATGACTCCCGAGTCTTTGAACAGTGTCGGCACACCGCTGTTTTATGCGGTGTTCTTCGGTGTGGTGCTGTTGATGATTGCGATTGACATGCTCACGCTGAAGAAAAGCGGCGTCCACAAGGTCAGCACCAAAGAAGCGCTGGCCTGGAGTGCGGTGTGGGTGGGGGTGTCGCTGGCATTTGCGGCCTGGCTGTATTTCGAGCTGGCGGGCAATCCGGCCTATGGTCCGGCATTGGCGGCTGAAAAAACCATGGCCTACCTGACCGGCTATGTGCTGGAAAAATCGCTGGCGGTGGACAATATTTTTGTCTTCGTGATGATTTTTGCCTATTTCAAGGTGCCGCCGCAATACCAGCACCGCGTGCTGCTGTATGGCGTGCTCGGCGCCATTGTCCTGCGGGCGGTGATGGTGGGGCTGGGTGCGGTGCTGGTGCGCGAGTTCTCCTGGGTGCTGTATCTTTTTGGTGCGTTCCTGGTATACACCGGCCTGAAAATGCTCAAGCCGCAGGCCGAGGAAGAGCATGATTTTGCCAATAATCCGGTGTTGCGCTGGCTGATGAAGCACATCCGCATCAGCAAGGAATTGGACCGCGAAAAGTTTTTCACCATCGAAAACGGCAAACGGGTGGCCACACCGTTGTTGCTGGTGGTGATCATGGTGGAGTTGAGCGATGTGGTGTTTGCGGTGGACAGCATTCCGGCCATTTTTGCGGTCACCACCGATCCCTTTATCGTGTTGACCTCCAATATTTTTGCCATTCTCGGCCTGCGGGCGATGTATTTTCTGTTGGCCAACATCATCGATCGTTTTGTTTACCTGCAATACGGTTTGGCCTTCGTGCTCACCTTTATCGGGGTGAAGATGCTGATTGTCGAGTGGTACCACATTCCGGTGGCGGTGTCGCTGGCAGTGGTGTTCAGTGCCTTGTCGCTGGCGGTGCTGGCGTCGTGGGTACACATGCGCCGCATGCGTTCCTGATTTGGGCGTGCGGTGATCAAAAACGCAGCGGCGGCTCCGGTGGGGCCGCCGCTTGTTGAGACCTTTGCAAAACCTCCAGATGTGGATGTAGTTCAAGGCGTAGCAGCACAGCGAGTGCAGACATAACATAGAGTTAGGCAAACGAGCGAGCAGCGCACAACGCTTCAAATGCGCCGCAGATGGGGGTTTTGCAAAGGTCTCTTGTTGTTTGTCTCATTGCCAAGACCTCAACATGCAAAAAGCCCGTGCAAAAGCACGGGCTTTGGGTGTTTGGTGGCGAATCAGGGATTCGAACCCCGGACACAAGGATTATGATTCCTCTGCTCTAACCGACTGAGCTAATTCGCCGTATTTGGTAGAAGCGGAACTATACGGATTTTCGGTTGGCTTGTCAAACAAAAAAACACCGGTGACGGTGTTTTTTTGTTGAACCGCTGTTTTGGCGGGCGATTTTACAGCTTGTGGCACAAATCACCGTGCCTAAACCCGCGCCAATCCACATCCACCTGCCGGCCAAAAGCCATCACTTTGAACAATTCGCCCATCTCGTGTGGTGATAACAGCATCTGGCAGGCGGCGGCGGCACGGATGTAGTCGGCACTGTCGTGTTCGCCGGTGGCGGCCAGCAAGTCGGTAATGCCCAGATTGAGCAGGAAATTTGCCTGGCTGGTGTAGCCAACCAAATCCAGCCCTTGATCAACCGCCGCTTCGGCGATGGCGGTGAAATTGACATGGGCGGTCAGGTCGGTCAGACCGGGTTGGAAAAACACGTCGTGCACGCTGTGGTGGCGGTAATGGCCGATCAGGGTGCCCTGGTCGCGTTGCGGATGATGATACTGGGCGGCATCGAAACCGTAGTCAATCCAAATCAATGCTCCGCGCACCAGCTTTTGCGCCACGGTGGCGGTCAGTGCCTGTTGTTGCGGATGCAGTTCGGTCTGGTAGCCCTCGATTGCCGGCAGGCCGGTTACCGCGCGGGCCCAGGCGGCATCCGGCAGAGGTCGGGTTTGCCAGTCCAGCTTGCCGGCCTGGTGTACCACGCCTTGTTGCTGCCAGTGGCCGCGATGGTGGCGTACCACTTCTACCGGCAAGGCATCCAGCACTTCATTGCCGATCACCACGCCATCCAACTGCGCCGGCAAGCGGCTCAGATGATGGACTTTGGCCGCTGCATCCGGAGCATGGCGGGCAATGTGCTGGCGCTGCAAGTCGGCCAGTTGCGGCGAAACCTCGATAATGCAATAGCGGTGCAGCTGGTCGGCCGGCAGGCTGTTGAGCAGGCTGGCGGCCAGTGCGCCGTTGCCGGCGCCAAATTCGTACACCACCCCGGCGGTTTGCGGCAGCAGGTCGGCCAGTTGCCGGGCCAGGGTTTGGCCGAACAGCGGGCTGAGGGTGGGGGCGGTGACGAAGTCGCCACCGGCGCCAAACGGGTTGCCGCCACCGCTGTAGTAACCGTATTGCGGCGCATACAGTGCCAGTTCCATGTAGCGCGAAAACGGCAGCCAGCCGTGATGGCGGTCGATTTCGGCCGTGATCAGCGCCAGCAGGGCCTGGCTGCGCGCCAGGTCGGCAGGCTCGGCCAAAGGCAGGGAGGGGGATGGATTCATGGCGGATGGCCAGAGTAGCAAAAGCCGCATTATAGCCGGGAAGCACGGCAACCGGGCATGGTGCCCGAAGGCGGCATCGGTGTGGGCATTGTCGCTTTCCTGTCACCAACACGCGGCATGACCTTGGTTTTGACGGTAAAGCGCCGGTTTTTTGATTGACCACCGGGCATGATTTGCCTATAGTGTGCGCATGTGGGGCAAAGTGTTTAAAAGTGGTGGATTTGCTCAAAAACTGAGGAAACGATGCGGTGTTTGGTGGTGCGTTTGAAGTCAACATAGACAGCAAGGGGCGTTTGGCGATTCCGGCCAAATTCCGCGAGCTGCTGTTGCGCCACTACAGTCCGTTTCTGGTTGCCACCCTCGAAAAACGCACCCACTTGCTGCTGTATCCGGAAACCGAATGGAGCCGGGTGGCCGAGCAGTTATTGAATTTGAAAGTGGCCGGCAATCCGGTGTTGCAGGGTTACCAGAACCTGTTGCTGCACAATGCCGATACGCTGGAACTGGACGGTGCCGGCCGGGTGCTCTTGTCGCCCAATCTGCGCCGCCTGGTGCAGTTCGATAAGGAAGTGATGGTGGTTGGCCGGCGCAACCGTCTGGAAATTTGGGACCGCAATGTGTGGATGGCCAGCATTGATGAGGCGCTGGACATGGATGAGGCAGCCATGGCCGCCGAATTGAGCAAAACCGATTTGTGCTTATGAGTGCGATCCCAAACCATGTCCATACCACCGTGCTGCTGGAAGAGGCGGTGGCCGCGCTGGCGGTGCGTGCCGGCGGGGTGTATGTGGATGGCACCTTTGGCCGCGGCGGTCATTCGCGGCGGATTTTGTCGCAACTGGGGCCGAATGGCCGGTTGGTGGTGTTTGACAAGGACCCGGCGGCGATTGCGGTGGCCGAAGATCTGGCCGCCACCGATGCACGGGTATCGGTGGTGCATGACGGTTTTGCCACCCTTCAGGCAGCCTTGGCCCGCTTGCAGATACCCCAAATTGACGGAGCGCTGTTTGATTTGGGCATTTCTTCGCCGCAGATTGACGAGGCGGCACGCGGATTCAGTTTCCGTTTCGATGCGCCGTTGGACATGCGCATGGACACCAGCCGCGGTCAGTCGGCCGCCGAATGGCTGGCCAAGGCCGATGAAAACCAGTTACACGAGGTGATTTGGAATTATGGTGAAGAGCGGTTTAGTCGCCCGATTGCGCGGGCCATTGTTGCGGCCCGCAACGACACGCCGATTACAACAACCGGCCAGCTGGCGCGCCTCGTGGCACAAGTCGTCCGTACTCGTGAGCGCGGGCAGGATCCGGCCACGCGTACCTTCCAGGCCATTCGCATCCACATTAACCGCGAACTGGAAGAAATAGGCAGCATGCTGCCGCAGGTGGTGCCCTTGCTGGCCGAGGGCGGACGCCTGGCGGTGATTGCCTTTCATTCGCTGGAAGACCGGATGGTGAAGCGCTTTTTGCAGCAGCACAGCAAACCCTTGCCGTTGCCGCGCTGGGCGGCGGTCAAAGAGGCCGACCGGCCGCAACCGCCATTGCGCCTGATCGGCAAGGCGCAAAAACCGTCGGCAGCCGAAGTGGCGGCCAATCCGCGTGCCCGCTCGGCGGTGTTGCGGGTGGCCGAACGCACCGCCGGTGCCTGGATTGCCCCGGCATGGCCGCAACAGGGCAATCAGGAATGAATAAATTAAACACATTGTTATTGGTATTGGCGCTGGCCTCCGGCCTGGCGGTGGTCACGGTGCAGGAACGGTCGCGCGAATACTACAGCGCGCTCAATCGGGCGCAGCAGGAAGAAACGACGCTGGAAGACGATTTCAGCCGTTTGAAACTGGAGCAGGCCAAACTGGCCAATCACCAACTGATCCAGCAGGCCGCAACGCAACAGCGTTTGCAGCCGCCGGATTTGGCACAGACCAAAATGCTGACGGAGTGAGGCCGGGTACACACCCGAAGTTGCCGCGTTGCGCCGGCGGCCCTCCTGAAGCATGACCCGTTGCCGCCGTATGGCGGCGGCACTGATTGATTCAAAGCACAAGCATGTTAATCAAGAACGACTACAAACCGCAGATGCTGCCCAAGCAGCCGAAACAGAAAAAGCCGGTGACGACCAACGGCCGCATCATGCTGGTGCTGGGCGGGCTGGGGCTGGCGTTTGCCGCACTGGTGGGGCGCAGCATTTATTTGCAAACCCAGGATCAGCGTGCCTTTTTGCAAAACCAGGGCGACCAGCGTTTTGTGCGCACCCTGCCGCTGACCGCCAATCGCGGCACGATTACCGATCGCAACGGTGCGGCGCTGGCCATCAGTGCGCCGGCCGATTCGCTGTATGCGGTACCGTCCGGCATGACGCAAATGCCGACGGCCGAAGAATTGGCCAAACTGTCGGCACTGATCGATGTGCCGGTGGACACCATTGCCGAGCGTTTGGGGCGCAAGAATGCGCGTGGCCAAAGTGTGGACTTTGTCTATCTGAAGCGCCAGCTGCCGCCGGAAGTAAGCCAGCAGGTGGCCGAACTCGACATCAAGGGATTGGCCTTCCAGCACGAAAGCAAGCGCCATTATCCGATGGGGCCGCTGTTTGCGCATGTGATCGGTTTTACCAATATCGACGGCAAAGGCCAGGAGGGCCTGGAACTGGCGCGCGAGGACAGTTTGCACGGCATCGACGGTGCCAAGGTGGTGTTGCGCGACAACAAGGGCAATATCGTCGATGGCCTGGATTCGCCGCGCAACAAAGCCCCGGAAAACGGCCGGGACTTGGTGTTGTCGCTGGATCAGCGCATCCAGTCGCTGGCGTATGACGAATTGAACAAGGCCATGCTGCACCATCAGGCCAAGGCCGGCAGTGTGGTGGTGCTGGATGCGCAGACCGGTGAAATTCTGGCGCTGGTGAATGCCCCCAGTTACGACCCCAACCAGCCGGGCGAGAGCAGCAGCGATTTGCGCCGCAACCGGGCGATTACCGACATGATTGAGCCGGGCAGCGCAATGAAGCCGTTTCCGGTGGCTAAGGCACTGGATGCCGGCAAGGTGGGGGCCAATGCCTGGTTGAACACCAATCCGTACCAGATTGGTCCGGCCACCGTGCGCGATACCCATAATTACGGTTCGCTGGACATCCGCGGTGTGTTGCAAAAATCGTCGAATGTCGGCACCAGCCGGTTGTCGGCGATGTTCAAGCCGCAGGAGATGTACGATTATTACCACGCACTCGGCTTTGGCCGGCGCATCCATTCCGGTTTCCCCGGTGAATCGCCGGGTCGTTTGCGCAACTGGAAAAACTGGCGGCCGATCGAGCAGGCCACCATGTCGTTTGGCTATGGTTTGCAAATGAGCCTGTTGCAGCTGGCACGTTCCTACACCGTGCTGACCAACGACGGCGAATTGCTGCCGGTGAGCTTTACCAAGCAGGAGCGGGTGCCGCAGGGCCAGCCGGTGCTCAAGCCGGAAACCGCACGCCTTGTGCGCCAGATGATGGTGTCGGTGACCGAGAAAGGCGGCACCGGTACCCACGGTGCGGTAGACGGTTTTGATGTGGCGGCCAAAACCGGTACCGCGCGCAAATTGGTCAATGGCCGCTATGTCGAAAACAAGCACATGGCCACTTTTATCGGCTTTGCGCCGGCGGACAAGCCGCGGGTGATTGTGGCGGTCAACATTGATGAGCCGAGCCAAAACGGCTATTACGGCGGCATTGTGGCCGGGCCGGTGTTCAAGGCGGTGATGGCCGGCAGTCTCAATGTGCTCGGCGTGCCCCCTACTCGTCCCTTGAAACAGGTTGCCGCCAACTGAACGGCCGCCGCAGGCTGCCTGAACGGCAACGTACGGCATCCGCCACGAGACCTTTGCCCCATTCCGAAGCAGGGATTGCGGCAAAGGTTTTTTTCTGAAACTTCCGGAGTCTTGCATGTATCCCGAACACACCCCTTTGCATTTGCCGGCATTGCAGGCGGCGATTGATGCCGATACCGCCGTGTTGCGGATGGACAGCCGCCAAATCCGTCCCGGTGACGTGTTTGTCGCCTGTCAGGGCGAATACAGCGACGGGCGGCGCTATATTGCCGATGCCATCGCCCGCGGGGCAGGGTGGGTGTTTTGGGATGCCGGCGATGGCTTTGAATGGCCTGCGGCATGGACGGTAGCCAATCAGGGCATTGCCAATTTGTCCCAGTGTGCCGGCCTGCTGGCAGCGGCGGCGTATGCCAATCCGGCCGACGGCAGCCTGCCGTGCTGGGGCGTGACCGGCACCAACGGCAAAACCTCCATCACCCAGTGGCTGGCGCAGGCCGCCGGCTTGCTGGGACGCAAAACCGCCATCATCGGCACGGTGGGCAACGGTTTTTGGGGACAGTTGGCAGAAACCACCCACACCACGCCGGATCCGGTGCAGGTGCAAACCCTGATCCGCGACTTTCGCGCCCAAGGAGCGCAGGCGGTGGCGATTGAGGTGTCCAGCCACGGCCTGGACCAGCACCGGGTCATCGGCGTGCCGTTTTCGGCCGCGGTGTTCACCAACCTGACCCGCGACCACCTCGATTATCACGGTGACATGGCGCACTACGGTGCCAGCAAGGCCAAATTGTTCGACTGGCACGGCCTGCGTCATGCCCTGATCAATACCGACGACGCATTCGGTGCCGAGCTGGCGGCGCGTTTGCGCCGCGAGCGGCCGCAGCTTCAGGTGTACGGTTACGGTTTTGGTGCCGGGGCCGACATCCGGATCCGCACGTTCAACGCCTCGGCGCGCGGCATGGTGCTGACCGTGGATACGCCGTGGGGCAGCGGTACCGTGCACAGCGGTTTGTTGGGCCGTTTCAATGCCCAAAACCTGGCGGCCTGCATCGCTCTTTTGTGTGCCGAAGGCTTTGCCTTGGCCGATGTGCTGCATGTGCTGGGCCAGATCCGCCCGGCCAGCGGGCGCATGGACTGCATCATGACCGAAGGACGGCCGCTGGTGGTGGTGGACTACGCCCACACCCCGGATGCGCTGGAAAAGGCATTGGCCACCTTGCAGGAAATCAAGTCTCCCGGTGCGCGCTTGTGGTGCGTGTTCGGCTGCGGCGGCAACCGCGACCGCGGCAAGCGGCCGCTGATGGGGGCGGTGGCGCAGGCCGGGGCCGATTGTGTGGTGGTCACCAGTGACAACCCGCGCATGGAGACGCCGCAGGCCATCATCGACGACATTCTGCCGGCGGTGCCGCAACCGGTCTATGTCGATGCCGACCGCCGTGCCGCGATTGCCTATGCCGTTGCCCATGCGGCGGCGGACGACATCATCCTGATTGCCGGCAAGGGGCATGAAACCTATCAGGACATCCAGGGCGAAAAACAGCACTTTTCCGATTTTGAAGCCGCCGCCGCCGCGCTGGCCGGCCGTTGATGCCGCCTCCGGGTTGGATCAGGCCATGAAGTAATACACCGTATAGCCGGTCAAAGCGGCCACCGGCAGCAACAGCCAACAGGTTTGGCGTTGCTGCCGTTTTTCTTGGCGCAGATGGTGGCCGATCAGGGCGAACAGCACAAATTTGAACAGAAACACCGCCTCGCAGGCCAGAATGATGCCGTGGATGAGGTGCTGTTGCGGGCTTTGGGCCGGCGAGAGGGCCAGGTAGAGCAGGGTGAGGGCCGGAACCAGTATCACGACGGCCCAGCGGACGGCAAGGGTGTGCATGTGTCGATCCTTGTGTGGTACGGACGGGTTTTCAGGCAGCCCCGTTGGGTTCGCTGTCCTGGCCCTGCTGTTTGGCTTCCAGGGCTTCCCAACGCTCCAGTGCGGCCAGCAGGGTCTCTTCGATTTCGGTAATCCGTGCCTGCCAGGCCGCTGCCGCCTGATAGTTGGTTTTGAACACCTCCGGGTCGCTCAGGCGCCGGTTCAGTTCGGCCTGTTCGGCTTCGAGACCGGCAATCTGTTGCGGTAGGGTGTCCAGTTCGCGCTGTTCCTTGTACGAGAGCTTGACCGTGCGCCTGGGCTTGGGCCGGGGCTTGTCGTTGCCAGTGCTGCCGCTTGCGGCGGCCGGGGCTGCCTGAAGCTGCTGTTCGCGGTTGCGGGCATCCACATAGTCCTGATAGCCGCCAATGTATTCCTGCAAGCGGCCATCGCCCTGAAACACGATGCTCTGGGTAATCACATTGTCCAGAAACATGCGGTCGTGGCTGACCAGAAACACGGTGCCGGCATAATCGCGCAGCAGCTCTTCCAGCAGTTCCTGGGTGTCGATGTCCAAGTCGTTGGTCGGTTCGTCCAGCACCAGGATATTGGCCGGCCGGGTAAACAGTTTGGCCAGCAGCAGGCGGTTGCGTTCGCCGCCGGACAGGGAGGAAACCGGCGACTGGGCGCGGGCCGGATGAAACAGGAAGTCTTCCAGATAACCCATCACATGGCGTTTTTTGCCGCCGATTTCGACATAATCATTGCCTTGGCCCAAGGTGTAGAACACGGTGTCGTGCTCGTTGAGCGCGCTGCGGAATTGGTCGAAATAGGCCACTTCCTGCTTGCTGCCCAGGCGGACCTTGCCGGCGGTGGGGGCCAGCTGGCCCAGGATCAGCTTCAGAAACGTGGTTTTGCCGATGCCGTTGGGGCCGATCAGGCCGATTTTGTCGCCGCGCTGGATGACCATCGAACAGTCGCGGATGATGGTTTGCTCGCCATAGGCAAAGCTGGCGTGTTCCAGTTCGGCAATGATTTTGCCGCTTTTTTCGCCGGCGTCCAGTTTGAACGAAACCTGGCCCTGACGCTCGCGACGCTCGGCGCGCTGGCGGCGCAACTCTTCCAGCCGGCGCACCCGGCCTTCGTTGCGGGTACGCCGTGCCTCAATGCCTTTGCGGATCCAGGCTTCTTCCTGGGCGTGGAATTTGTCGAACAGCCGGTTGTGTTCGGCTTCCACCGCCATTTCCTGTGCCTTTTTGCTGCTGTACTGGCTAAACGAGCCCGGATAGCTGCGCAGGGTGCCGCGATCCAGTTCGACAATGCGGGTGGCCACCTGGTCGAGAAAGCGCCGGTCGTGGGTAATCACCACCAGGCTGCCTGAAAAGTTTTGCAGCAGGTTTTCCAGCCATTCGATGGCCTCGATGTCCAAATGGTTGGTCGGTTCGTCGAGCAACAGCACGTCGGGTTTTTGCACCCATGCCTGGGCCAGTGCCAGCCGTTTTTTCTGGCCGCCGGAGAGACTGCCGACGCGGGCGTCTTCCGGCAGGCCCAGTTCGGAGATGGTTTGGCGGATCAGGGCGTCAAACTGCCAGCCGTTGCGGTTTTCCAGTTCGGTTTGCAAGGCGGTGAGCCGTTCGAGGGCAGCGGCATCTGGCTGGCCGTTGCCGCTGTCCAGCCGGTGACTGAGCGCATGGTAATCGGTCAGCAGGCTGCGCAAGGTGCCCAGGCCTTCGGCCACGGTATCGAATACGGTGGCGGCATCGTCAAAAAACGATTCCTGTGCCACATACACCACGTTCAGGCCGTTTTGCAGGGTGATGTGGCCGTCGTCCAGTTTGTGTACGCCGGCGAGGATTTTCAGGAACGACGATTTGCCGGCGCCGTTGCGGCCGATCAGGCCGACTTTCTCGCCGGCATCCAGCCGGAACACGGCCCGGTCCAGCAGCGGTACATGACCAACGGCAAAACAGGCATCATCAACAGACAGAATATTCATATGCGGATACGGGTTGTCCCAAAGGAAAGAGCGAATCGGCAAGCGATGGTCGGATGGTGCGGCATCGGCTTGTGCTTAACTGGTGCGATCCGGCCGGTGTCACAGGCGCAAATCGCATTGCTGCGACGGGCCGGCCGGAGGCGGTTCGCGGCCTTCGGCCAGCGCACGGCGCCAGGCCAGAATCGCCGGCAGCAACACATCGGCCTGGCTCAGGTAAAAGCGCTCGCGGCCGCCGAAACGGCGGATGTTGTCGCGCTGGCGGCGCATGATGGCCACGTCCTGGGCGATGATCAGCCGTGACAGCGGTTCGAACATGAGCCGCACCAGATGGCCCCAGCGGCCCACCCGAAAGCTGATCACGGTGTGCACTTCGGTGGTTTCTTCGTCCAGCGGGGTGCAGGACGAGGTGATGATGTAGTGGCGCTGGTCGGAAAAACGGTAGTCCACCCGCGAAGTGGCCGGTGCGATGAAACGGTCGCTGTGCTGCATCCGGGTCTGGCTGTTTTGCAGCAGACGCCACACCCAGCTTTGCTCGCGCGGCTCGTCAACATAATCCACCCGTGCGCCGTCGGCCAGATGGTGCAGGGTGGCGGCCACCGGCCGGCCGGTGGGGGCGCGGAACCAGTGGCGGTGCACATAGACCGCATGCGGGCAGTCGAGAAAATTTTCCAGGCACTGTTCCACCGGGGCATTGAAGCGGGTCCGCATGCGGAAGCTGACCCAGCCAGCCTCCCCAAGGTGGGGAAAGGGCAGCGGGGCCGGGGTGGCCGGGGTGCCGGGACACAGCCAGACATAACCGTCTTGTGCCAGACAGTGGGCCGTCGGCACCGACAGTTGCGGCAGCGTTTGCCCGTCGAGGGCGGGAATCGACACCAGCCGGCCGCTGCCGTCGAACTGCCAGCCGTGGTAGGGACACTGGATGTGGCCGTGGCACACCTGTCCGGCCGACAGCGGCGCATTGCGGTGCGGACAGCGGTCTTCCAGGGCGGCAAAACGGTTGCCTCCCTGGTGAAACAGCACATAGTGGCGGTTGAACAGGGTGACGGTTTGCGGTTTGCGCCGCACTGCACGCTCGCGTGCGGCGATGTACCAGTAATTGTGCAAAGACATGCGGTGCCCGGCAGACAAGACAGCCCGAATTGTACCACCGGCCTTCAGGCAGCCTGAAGCGGCCGGTGGCAGGAATTGATTTGTGCAGTGCAACATAATTGCCACACCCGCCGGCAGCCGGCAAACGGTGCCGTGGCAGGCGTTGCGGCCAATGGCGGGAGCGGCGGTTTGAATTGTCTTGTGTTTTAAAGCAGTTGGTTTGGGGCTGGCCGTTGTGGCGCAGTATAATGGCGGCTTTGACTGATTGCTCCTGCCGGTGTGGCCGGCGGGTGTGTGAAGGTATTGCCATGTTACCGATTGTTCCTTTGCAGCAGTTGTGGTTGCAAAATCTGCAAATCTGTACCGAAGCCCCGCAGGTGATCGCCCAGCGGCTCACCCTGTTTAGCCAGCCGTTCTGGCAGGCACGCACCTGGGTCGAGTACCAGTACATGTATTGGGAAAAAGTGGCGGCGGTGCAGGAAATGGCGGCCACCTGGTGGTTGTTTTTCGGTTCGGTGCAACAGCAAAACCTGTTGCTGGACTGGCGCCGGCCCTACCGTTACCAGCAATGGCTGAACGATTCGCTCTATACCGCCAACCGCTCGCTGTACCCGTTCAGCCGGCGGGTGCATGCCAACCGCCGGCGTCTGGACCGCATCGCATGAAGCGGGACGGCTTGGGGCGGCGGCCGGAAATGGTATAAAATCGCCGGTTTTGCGCACCCGGCCATGCTGGCACGGGTGCGGTTCTGGACAACAGGGTAGATTGCTTATGAATGCCTTACTCGCGGATTTGCAGGCACGCGGCCTGATTGCGCAAACCACCGATGTCGATGCCTTGGGCCAGCTGTTGGACGAGCGCCCGATCACACTGTATTGCGGTTTTGATCCGACGGCCGACAGCCTGCACATCGGCCATTTGCTGCCGGTGCTGGCACTGCGCCGTTTCCAGTTGGCCGGTCACCGGCCGGTGGCACTGGTCGGCGGTGCCACCGGCATGATCGGCGATCCCAGTTTCAAGGCGGTTGAGCGCAGCCTGAATACCCCGCAAACGGTGCAGGGCTGGGTGGCGCGCATTCGCGACCAGTTGCAGCCGTTTTTGAGTTTCGAGGGCGACAATGCCGCCATCATGGCCAATAACGCCGACTGGTTTGCTGGCATGAACTGCCTGGATTTTCTGCGCGACATCGGCAAACATTTTTCGGTGAATGCGATGCTGGCCAAAGAGTCGGTCAAGCAGCGCATTGAGCGTGATGATGTGGGCATTTCCTTTACCGAATTTGCCTACGCGCTGTTGCAAGGCTATGACTTTGCCGAGTTGCACCGCCGTTACGGCGTGATGTTGCAAATCGGCGGTTCCGACCAGTGGGGCAACATTACCTGGGGCACCGAGCTGACCCGCCGTTTGCACCAGCAAAGCGTGTTCGGCCTGACCCTGCCGCTGGTGACCAAGGCCGACGGCACCAAATTCGGCAAAACCGAAGGCGGTGCGGTGTGGCTGGATGCGGCCAAAACCTCGCCCTACCAGTTCTACCAGTTCTGGCTGAAGGTGGCCGATGCCGATGTGTACAAATTTCTGAAATACTTTACTTTCCTCAGCATTGCGGACATTGATGCCATTGAGGCCGCCGACCGGGACAGCGGCACCAAGCCGGCGGCACAGCGCATTCTGGCCGAAGAAATGACCCGCCTGATTC
>JBHAET010000114.1:0-6011 GCA_041855705.1 Neisseriaceae bacterium | reverse complement strand
TTCCGGAATCGGCACGCCGAAACCGCAAGCCACCAGCACCAAAAACACGGCCGCATAGCCGTATTGGGTAAAAAAGGCTTCTAACAGATTAAACATGGTTGGGGTGCATTCTTTCTGTGGCAGGCTCAGCCCAAGGCGGCTTCAATGGCTGCGGCAATATGCTCGGCACTGCGCCGGGCCAGATCGGCCTGCTGCGCTTCCACCATCACCCGCACCACCGGCTCGGTGCCCGAAGGCCGCAACACCACCCGTCCCAGGCCGGCCAGATTCTGTTTGACTTCGGCCACCGCCGGCGCGGCTGCATTCTGCCAGTCCTGCCCCTTGGCCACACGCACATTGATCATGGTCTGCGGAAACGGTTGCCAGTCCGACAAGGCCGCCGCCAAATCCTGGCCCAGCACCTGCAAACCGGCCAGCACCTGCAATGCCGACACAATGCCATCGCCGGTGTTGTGCTTGTCCATGCACAAAATATGGCCGGAGGCTTCGCCACCCACCTGCCAGCCGCGTTGCAGCAACTGTTCCAGCACATAGCGGTCACCCACTTTGGCCCGCACAAATTCGATGCCGCGCTCCTGCAAAGCCAGCTCCATTGCCAGATTGGTCATCACGGTACCGACCACCCCGCCCTGCAAAACCCCTTGGGCAGCACGCGCTTTGGCAATCACATAAATCAGGCTGTCGCCGTCATACACCCGGCCGCTTTTGTCCACCATCATCAGCCGGTCGCCATCACCATCCAGGGCAATGCCATAATCAGCCTCGTTTTGCAGTACCGCAGCCTGCAGGGTTTTGGTGTGGGTGGCCCCCACTTTTTGATTGATGTTGAAACCGTCCGGCTGATGGCCAATGCTCACCACTTCGGCACCCAGTTCGTGGAACACCTTGGGCGCCACATGGTAAGCGGCCCCATTGGCGGTATCCACCACCAGCTTGAGGCCGCGCAGATGCAAATGATTGGGAAACGTGGATTTGCAAAATTCGATGTAACGGTCCACCGCACCTTCAATCCGCCGTGCACGCCCCAAACGTTCGGCGGCCACGGTTTGCAGCGGTTTTTCGATCTGTGCCTCAATTTCCAGCTCGATGTCGTCGGTGAGCTTGACCCCACCTTCGGCAAAAAATTTGATGCCGTTGTCGGAATACACATTGTGCGAAGCGGAAATCATCACCCCGCAATCCAGACGCAGGGCCCGGGTCAGATAGGCCACCCCCGGCGTCGGCAACGGCCCGGTGAGCAGTACATTCACGCCGGCTGCGGTAAAGCCGGCCTGCATCGCCGCTTCCAGCATGTAACCGGAAATACGGGTGTCTTTGCCAATCAGTACCGTCGGCCGGTGGTCGCTGCCGTGCTCGGCCAACACCTGGCCTGCGGCATAAGCCAGTTTCATCACAAATTCGGGGGTAATCGGATGTTGCCCCACTTCACCGCGCACACCGTCGGTGCCGAAATACTGTTTGGCCATGCCTGCTCCATCGGCTGTTGTTGTCTGGGCGGTATTGTAGAACAGGGGCAAGGCTTCGCCAAGCGCTGATTGGCAAGCGCACACGCTTTCAGGCAGCCCCGCCCAGATACCCGCCCACAGCCTGCCACACCTGCAAACCCTGGCGAGTGGCCGCCACATCATGCACCCGCACCACCGCCGCGCCGCGTGCGACTGCCGCAACGGCCGCCACCACACTGCCGGCTACTCTGGCCGATGGTTCGGTTTCACCGGTCAGCTCACCAATCAGGCGCTTGCGCGACAGACCGGCCAGTGCCGGCCGGCCGGCCATCTGCTGCCAATCGGCCCAGTGGCGCAACAAGGCCAGATTGTGTTCCCGGTTCTTGCCAAAACCGAAACCGGGGTCCACCAGCAAGCGTTCGGCATCCAGGCCGGCGGCCACACAGGCATCCACCCGCGCCTTCAGATAAGCCCCCACTTCCGACACCACATCCGCATACTGCGGCTGTTGCTGCATGGTGGGCGGCAAGCCCTGCATGTGCATCAGACACACCCCGATGGCGGGGATTTCGGCCAGTAATGCCAAGGCGCCCTCGTCTTCCAGGGCCGCAACATCATTAATGCCGTCCACCCAGCCATGTTCCAGTGCCCGGCGCATCACCGCCGTGCGGCGGCTATCCAGGGTCAGCGGGACGCCGCAATCCTGGAAGCGGGCCAGCACCGGCGCCACCCGCGCCCATTCGTCCTCCACACTGACCGGCGCCGCGCCCGGCCGGGTTGATTCGCCACCCACATCCAGTATGTCGGCCCCTTCGGCCAACAGCCGTTCGGCATGGGCCACCGCCGCATCGGCCGTGGCCGAATAGCGGCCGCCGTCGGAAAACGAATCCGGTGTCACATTGACAATGCCCATGATTTTCGGGCGTGACAAATCGATGCGGTAACGGCCGCATTGCCAATAAGGAGTGATGGTTGTGGTCATACAGATACTCACAGAATGGGGTCAATGACAGATATTCAAAAATGCCATGGCATAGCAGACCGATGCAGCTGCCCGCCACAGTTGGACGGCCGCCACAATCACTGTTGTGCGGGACGCAGCACCCAAGCCTGCGGCAACGGCAAAAAAACCGGCGGCAGCTTGCAGGCTGCCGCCGGTTGCGGGGATATGCGGCCAGATCACACGGTACGCGGCGGATCCGGCTCCTTCGGTGCATCGGTCTGGCCGGGCTGCTCCGCAGGCGGCGCGCTGTCCGGCGGGGCAGCCGGTACCACCGGTTCTGGCGTAGTTGGGGCTGCCGGCGCATCCTGTTCGCCCGCGGCCTCCGGTGCCGTTTCATCCGGACGCAGGTTGTGGCTGTAATCCTTGGGCGGGCTGGGTTGCTGACCCGCCATGATTTCCAGAACCTGATCGCGGTCGATGGTTTCCCATTCCATCAGTGCCTTGCACATGGTTTCCATCTTGTCGCGGTTTTCGTCCAAAATTTTATAGGCCACCGCATATTGCTCGTCCAGAATGCGGCGGATTTCGGCATCCACTTCCTGCTGGGTTTTCTCGGAAATGTGCTGCGAACGGGTCACGCTGCGGCCAAGAAACACTTCGCCCTCGTTTTCGGCGTACACCATCTGTCCCATTTTTTCGCTCATGCCGAAACGGGTCACCATTTCGCGGGCAATCTGGGTGGCACGCTCGAAATCGTTGGAGGCGCCGGTGGAAATCCGGCCGACAAACAAGTCTTCGGCAATGCGGCCGCCATACAGAATCGAAATCTGGCTCAGCATCTGGTCTTTGTACATGCTGATGCGGTCACGCTCGGGTAACTGCCAGGTCAGACCCAGCGCACGGCCGCGCGGCATGATGGTGACTTTGTGCACCGGATCGGTGTATTCCAGACTTTCTGCCACAATCGCATGACCGGCCTCGTGATAAGCCGTGGCACGTTTCTCATCTTCGTGCATCACCATGCTGCGCCGCTCGGGGCCCATGTAGATTTTGTCCTTGGCATCCTCAAAATCGCTCTGATCCACCTTGGTCTTGTTGCGCCGACCGGCAAACAGCGCCGCTTCATTGACCAGATTGGCCAGGTCGGCACCGGAAAAACCGGGGGTGCCGCGCGCCAGGGTGGCCAAATCAACCGAACTGTCGAGCGGCACTTTCTTGGCATGCACCTTCAAAATCTGCTCGCGGCCGCGAATATCGGGCAGCGGCACCACCACCTGGCGGTCGAAACGGCCGGGGCGCTGCAATGCCGGGTCCAGCACATCGGGGCGGTTGGTGGCGGCAATCACAATCACCGTGGTATTGCTCTCAAAACCGTCCATTTCCACCAGTAACTGGTTCAAGGTTTGCTCGCGCTCATCATTGCCACCGCCCAAGCCGGCACCACGCTGGCGGCCGACGGCGTCGATTTCGTCGATGAAGATGATGCAGGGGGCGTTTTTCTTGGCCTGCTCAAACATATCGCGCACCCGGCTGGCACCGACACCGACAAACATTTCCACAAAATCGGAACCGGAAATGCTGAAAAACGGCACCTTGGCCTCACCGGCAATCGCCTTGGCCAGCAGGGTTTTACCGGTACCCGGGCTGCCGGCCAGCAAAATACCGCGCGGCACACGGCCACCCAGGCTCTGGTAACGATTGGGTGCCCGCAGGTAATCGACGATTTCCTGCACCTCTTCCTTGGCCTCATCGCAACCGGCCACATCGGCAAAGGTCACGGTATTGGTGTCTTTGTCCAGCAGCTTGGCCCGGCTTTTGCCAAACGAAAACGCACCACCCTTGCCACCGCCACCCTGCATCGAGCGCATAAAATACAGCCACACCCCGATCAGCAGCAAAACCGGCAACAGGCTGAGCAGCACGCTGCCCAACACGCTCGGTTTTTTCTCGGCAATCACATTGACGCGCACATCCTTGGCCAACAGCGCCGGAACCAGCTGGTCATCCAGCGGTGCCTGGGTGACAAATTCGGACTTGTCGGTACGCACCCCCTTGATCTGGTAACCGCTGACCGGCGAGCCTTCAATGGTGACATTGGCAATCTCGCCGCCGTTCACCTGCTGCATAAACTGCGAATACTCGATTTGCTGCTGGTTTTCCTTTTTATCCGTCAAGGCATTGAAGGCGGCCATAAACACCACGGCCAATGCCAGCCAGACCAAAAGATTTTTTACGGTATTCCCCACTGTTACGGACTCCCAGGGTGTGTGTCGGTTTTCGGATTAAAATACGGCACGCCATCAATCATCAAACAGCCAATTCAAACAGTGCCAGTTCTGCCTTTCAGGCAGCCTCGTGCCGGTTGCGGCCCAGCAGATAAACTTCGGTGGAACGGTTGCGCGATGCCTTGGGCTTGCGCACCTGCACTTTGGCAAATGCCGGCTTCATCTGCGCCAAGTATTCGGCATAACCGGCGCCCTGAAACACCTTGACCAGAAAATCGCCACCGCGGCGCAAATGCTGGGTGGCAAAATCCAAGGCCAATTCGGCCAAATCAAAGCTGCGGGCCTGATCAGTGACCGGATTGCCGCTCATATTGGGTGCCATGTCGCAAATTACAAGGTCAAGCTGGCGGCCGCCGAGCAAATTTTCAAAGGCGGCCAGCACCGCGTCTTCGCGAAAATCGCCCTGGATAAAATCCACGCCCGCAACCGGTTCCATCGGCAAAATGTCCAACGCAAACACCCGCCCCCGCTCACCCACCAGCCGGGCCGCCACCTGCGACCAGCTGCCCGGTGCACTGCCCAGGTCGGCCACCACCACACCGGGGCGCAACAACTGGTCTTTTTCGTTAATTTCCAGCAATTTATAGGCCGCCCGGGCACGATAGCCGTCCTGCTTGGCCAAATGTACATAGTGGTCGTTAACATGCTCATTCAACCAGGCGGCAGAAGATTTGGAACGGACAGCCATCAAAATACAGCCCAAAAGCAAAACAGCCGGCATTGTAGCCCGAAATCGGGGCAACTGAACAGCCGACCGCACACGGCACCGTGTTCGAACCGCCCGGGCTGCTGCCTGACAAAGGATTTGTTATAAGGTATCATTCGCGCTTTGGCGGCCATTTGGCCCGCACATCCGCTTTTCCGACACGTTATGAAATCACTTTTGCTCAGCGGCCTGGCCGCCCGCCTGACCGGCGCCGCTTGCCTGTGCTGCCTGATCTGGCTGCTGTTTTACTGGGCGGTGGCCTAATGGGCATTGTCATCCGCAACCTGACCGTCAGCTACCGCCACCGGCCGGCCGTGCACCATTTGGACATACAGTTTGGCGACGGCGAAATGTGGGCGGTGTTCGGCCCCAACGGCGCCGGCAAATCCACCTTGCTCAAAAGCCTTATCGGCCTGTTGCAGGCCGATACCGGCAGCATCGACTGGCAAGGCCTGCAACGGCGCAACATTGCCTATTTGCCGCAACAGGCCGATATTGACCGCAGCCAGCCGATGACCGTATACGAACTGGCGGCCATGGGTTTGTGGTATGAAATCGGCTTTTTCCGCCGCGTCAACCGCAACCAGCACCAACGCATTGAACAGGCTCTGGATCAGGTGGCAATGGCCGAT
>JBHAET010000113.1:0-25822 GCA_041855705.1 Neisseriaceae bacterium | reverse complement strand
CTAGGGTCTGTTGACAATGAACGCAACGGCGGTATTTTTGGTCAAAAATCCCCGTCTGCGGCGTTGAAAATGCGCGCAAGGTGTTCAACCTTGCTGCGCTTTTTGCCTGGCATCCGCGGTTTTTGCCTCAAAAAACCGCTTCGCCGATCAATTGTCAACAGACCCTGGCGTATCAAAACAGTTTTTGTTGCTGCCGGCTGAGGGTAAAGCCGCGACCATTGCGGTGGCGGCAGGTCAGGCCGTCGGTCTGGCTGTGACATTGCCAGCCGGCGCCGCGTACGGTTTCGCCGTAGCGCAGTCGCTGGTGGTTTGGGCTGGCCAAGGTATCGCCGGCACACACCAGTTTGGCCTGGCCGTTGTGGGTCAGGGCAAAACGGTTGCCCCATTCCAGATCGCAATCGCGGGGGCGCGGCCGGGCCGGTTTCGAATTGTCGCTGTGGTTAATCTGGCACTCCAGTGCCGGCATGTCGCGGTTATCGGCCGTGATTTGGGTGATGCCCAGGCAATGAATGTTGCCGCTGGGGGTTTGGAAACCGATTTCCCGGGCCTGGGCGGTGGCAGTGGCCAGCAGGCCCAGGGTGAGCAAGAGGGTGGTGGTGCGCATAGCGTTGCTTCCTTGTTCTGGTCAGGATAGGGGGCGTGTATTGGCCTTACAACACGGCTTGCGGATAAGCGCCAATCACTTTCACAAAGGCGGCCCGCTCGCCCAGTTCGGCCAATGCGGTTTGCAGCAGCGGGGTGTCGGCATGGCCTTCGATATCGATGAAAAACACATAATCCCACAAACCGGCGCGGCTGGGGCGGCTTTCCAGCTTGGTCATCGATACGCCATGGGCCGAGAAGGGCTGCAATAAGGCGTGTACGGTGCCGGCGCGGTTGGGGGCAGAAACGATGAGCGACGTTTTGTCCTGGCCGCTGGGTACGGTGTGCTGGTGACCCAGTACCAGGAACCGGGTGGTGTTGTTCGGCTCGTCTTCGATGTTGTCGGCAATCTTCTGCAGTTGGTAGCGTTCGGCGGCAGCCTGGCCGGCAATGGCTGCTGCGGTGGGATCGGCAGCGACCAAGCGGGCCGCTTCGGCGTTGCTGGCAACCGAAATCCGTGCCACTGCGCCGGGCAGATGGCGATTGAGCCATTCATGGCATTGCGCCAGCGCCTGGGCATGGGCATACACCCTGGTGACACCTTCCAGCGTGCCGTGTTGTTGCAGCAGGTGGTGGTGGATGCGCAGCACCACCTCGCCACAGGCTTTCAGCGGCGAGGTGACCAGCAAATCCAAGGTGCGGCCCACCGAACCTTCGGTGGAATTTTCCACCGGCGCCACCAGATAGTCGGCCTGACGTGCCTCCACCAGCCGGAAGCATTCGTCTATGGTGGCGCAAGGCAGCGTGTGGGCGGCGTGGCCGAAATGCTTGATGGCAGCCTGTTGGGTAAACGTGCCTTCCGGGCCAAGATAGGCGATGGTCAGCGGCCGTTCTACCGCCAGGCATTCGCTCATGATCTCGCGAAACAGGCGTGCCACCGCCTCATCCGGCAGCAGGCCGTGGCGGTTGAGCGATTGGATGCGGCGCAGCACTTCGGCTTCGCGCTCAGGGCGGTACACCACGCCGGTGCCTTTGAGTTCGCCAATGGCGCGGGCGTGACTGGCGCGCCGGTTGAGCAGGTCGAGAATGGCGGCATCGATTTCATCAATCGCCTGGCGGTGGGGCAGCAGTTTTTCGAGATCAGACATGGGCATGGTCAGGAGCGGCAAAATACGGGCTATTGTATAGCGAAAGCACCGATTTTCCCATACGGAGACCTTTGCAAAACCTCCAGATGTGGATGCCGTTCAAGGCGCAGCAGCGCAGTGAGTACAGACATCACATGAGGTTAGGCAAACGAGCGAGCAGCGCACAACGCTTCAAATACGCCGCAGATGGGGGTTTTACAAAGGTCTCATACGGTCGCCGGTCGGAGCGGTTCGGACATGGCTTTGGCCGCGGATGGGCGGGTTAAGCCGGGTGAAGATGATCGCGGTTTGGGTAATAAAGCCGAAATGGCTTGCCGGTTGGCCGGCAAGGGCCCATACTGCCGGCTGCTTGATGAATTGCCGCCATGTGGCGGCATGCGAAATTTTCGGTTTCGGGTTTCGCACGCAGCTCAAAGACGGTGTTGGCGCCGGTTTGACGCAGTGTGTGGCCAATCCGTCCTGTTTGGCGCTGTATCGTTGTGAATGCTGTGTTCAGTGATTCAATTGAATGGTTTGCCGTGGCAGTACCGCTGATTTTGTCTCGGCAAATCCCGTTTGAATATTGATTCCCGAAAGGAACACCCATGAGTACCCAGCAATTTGGCGCCGTTAAATGGTTTAACGAAAGCAAAGGTTTTGGCTTCATTGCTCCGGATGACGGCGGCAGTGATTTGTTTGTCCATTTTTCCGCCATTGAGGCCAACGGCTTTCGCACCCTGCAGGAAAACCAGCGCGTGTGCTACACGGCCGGCACCGGTCCCAAAGGGCCGCAGGCACTGAATGTGCAGGTGGTGGCCGCCTAAGCGCCATCCGCTCCCAAGACACACCCCGGCTTGTCCGGGGTGTGTTTTTTTTGCGGCGGTTGCCCAATATCGGGCGATCGCGTACGGGAGCGTGGCCTGGGCGCCGTTTCCGTGGATTGAGACCTTTGCAAAACCCCCATCTGCGGCGCATTCCTGCGTTGTGCGCTGCTCGCTCGCTTGCCTATCTACTTGATATGTCTGCGCTCACTGCGCTGCTACGCCTTGAACGGCATCCACATCTGAGGGTTTTGCAAAGGTCTCGGATTTTCAATGGCTCCGGCTTGCGCCGCAGCAGGGCGGTGCGTATGATGCAGCAACGGTGGCCTTGGCCGCTGAATCCCGACACTTCACAGGAGCCAATCCAAATGAGCAAGTCAATTCTGATGCTGGTGGGCGATTATGCCGAAGACTATGAGACCATGGTGCCGTTTCAGTTTTTGAGCGCACTCGGTTATACCGTGCATGCGGTGTGTCCGGGGAAAAAGGCCGGTGAAACCGTGGCCACGGCCATTCACGATTTTGAGGGCGAACAAACTTACAGCGAAAAACGCGGGCATAATTTTGCCATCAATCATGATTTTGAGGCGGTGCGCGCCGAGGATTATGCCGGTTTGCTGATTCCCGGTGGCCGTGCTCCGGAATACTTGCGCATGAATGATGCGGTGCTGGCACTGGTGCGTGCATTTGATGCGGCGGCCAAACCGATTGCGGCGGTGTGCCACGGTGCGCAACTGCTGGCGGCGGCCGGCATCTTGAATGGCAAAACCTGTTCCGCCTATCCGGCCTGTGCCGCAGAAGTGCGTTTGGCCGGCGGCCAGTATGCCGATATTGCGATTGACGCGGCGGTGACCGACGGTCACTTGGTAACCGCGCCGGCCTGGCCGGCACATCCGGCCTGGTTGCGCCAGTTTGCCGAGGCACTCGGTGCAGAAATCCGCATTTAATCGCATGGGTTCCGTCTCTTTCGGCCGCTGAAATTTTCGGCGAAACATCCTGGACAGAGCAGTACTGCCAAAAGCCAATGCCTCAAGGGGGAAATCAACCGATTTCCCCCTTGAGGCATTAAAAATGCCGGTTTGGGCGGAATCGGACGCGGATGGGGCAAAAATGTCAAAGGCTGCCTGAAAATCGTTTCAGGCAGCCTTTCGAACAGGAAGCGCAGTGGTTTAGCGCACGCGGGCAGACGAGAGCACGCGGCCGCTGGCGGCATCAACGGTGACCCGGTGCTGGGCGCCCTTGGGGTCGCGCACCCGAACTTCGTACACCGATTTGCCGTTGCGTTTTTTCAGTACCGGATTGCCGGCCTGGCCTTTGCCGATGTGCTGTGCCGCCACGCTGGCCGCACGGCTGGACGAGATGTTGCCTTTGCGGTTATTGGCCGTTTGCGCTTTGCCCGGATTGTCGGCGGGCTTGGGATTGGCGGCCTGGTTGTTGTGTGTTTTTTGCGGTTGCTGCTGGCGCGGCTGTTGTTGCTGTTGGTGTTGCTGCTGCACGGTGGGTTCGCCCGGTTTTTGAGCGTGGGCCGGCAGGACCAAGGCCAGGCACAGCGAGGGCAGCAACAGCCAGGCAGATTGAATGGATTTGCGCATCATGTTTCCTTTCGATGGGATGCCCGTGCGGGCGGTGAGGAGATGGCGCGCAGTATAGGCGCCGTCCCGCCGCCTGCCGAGTGCTTTAGCCTGCTTTTGCACAGCAGGCGGTTGCCTGATGTTTTCCTGAATTGGCTTGACACAGTTGCGGCAGGAAATAACGTTTTCTTAACTGCGGTGCAGCCAACCGTCAAACGGATGCTCGCCGCGGGCGAAAGGTGAGACAAAATGACGGTCTATATAGGCTGCATCGCATTGGGCCAGTGTGCGGCGCCAGCGCGGCTGTTTGTCCTTGTCAATCAGCAAGGCGCGCACACCTTCCTGGAAGTCGCCGTGGTAACAGCAGTGCAGCGACACGATCAGTTCCATGTGCAGGATTTCGGCCAATGACCGGTGCGCGGCAATTTCAAAAATGCGCCAGGTCAGTGCCGCGGAAGCCGGACAGCCGGCCGCATAGACCGCAGCGGCCTTGGCCAGCCACGGATCACCAAACACGCCGCCGCGCAACTGTGCATCCACGGCTTCGATGCTGCCCTGGTTGAGAATGTGGTGCATGGTTTCCCAATGGGCGAGCAACTGGCTTTCAGGCAGCCTCAGCGGGCTGTGCAGCCGGTGCAGGGTGTGGCTGGCCACCTGGCGGTTGGTGCTGCCGTGGGGCTGCCAGTCGGCCTGTTGCAGGGCGGCCAGCAGGGTCGGCCAACCGTCGTGGGCCATGGCGCAATCGCCCAAATTGGCCACCAGTGCGTCCCGACCGTTGAACGGGGCGCCGGTCAGCCCCAGAAACAGCCCGGCTTTGGCCGGCATGCGCTGCAAAAACCACGAACCGCAGGCATCCGGATACAGGCCAATGGTGATTTCCGGCATCGCCATGCGGGTGGTGTCGGTGACCACCCGGTGACTGGCGGCCGAAGCCAATCCCAGGCCGCCGCCCATCACAATGCCGTTGGCCCACAGGATGATCGGCTTGTCATAGGTGTGCATCTGGTAATACAGCGCATACTCATGGCGGAAAAAATCCAGTGCCTCCGGATTGGGCAGACTGTGGTGCGCCAGCATGCCGCGATACAGTTGGCGGATGTCGCCGCCGGCGCAAAATGCCTTGTCGCCCTGGCCGCGCAGCAGTACGGCCGCAATGCGTTCGTCTTCCTGCCAGCGCTGCAGTTGCGGGCCGAGCAGGCGGATCATTTCCAGGCTCAGGGCATTGAGCGATGAGGGGGCATTGAGGGTGGCCACACCCAGGGCAAGGCCGTTGGCGCAGGGCAGGGTTTCAAACACAACCACCGGTTCGGACATGACGGGCTCCTGAAAAAACGCAAAAGCGCATTGTACGCCAAAATGGCGCACACGCCGGTGGCGGCAGGGGCATACAAAGGGTTCGGTTTTGCCGGGCAAAATCCTTTATAATGGCGTTTTGCCGCCCAAGCCCCGCCTGCTGTTGACTGACCGGCGGCTGTGGGCGCGTTGTCCGCCCCGTGCCGCTGGCAATCGCGGCCGGATTGTTTGATTCAAGCCATCATGAAAGCATCTTATGGACGATTTACTGAAAGACGCCGCGCTGGATTTTCACCAATTCCCCAAACCGGGCAAGATTCAGGTAGCCCCGACCAAACCGTTGGCCACCCAGTACGATTTGTCGCTGGCCTATTCGCCGGGGGTGGCCGCACCGTGCATGGAAATTTACAACGATCCGCTGGCGGCCTACAAATACACGGCCCGTGGCAATCTGGTGGCGGTGATTTCCAATGGCACCGCGGTGCTGGGTCTGGGCAACATCGGCGCCCTGGCCGGCAAGCCGGTGATGGAAGGCAAAGGGGTGCTGTTCAAGAAGTTTGCTGGCATTGATGTGTTCGATATCGAAATCAACGAAACCGACCCCGACAAGCTGGTGGACATCATTGCCTCGCTGGAGCCGACTTTCGGCGGCATCAATCTGGAAGACATCAAGGCGCCGGAATGTTTTTACATTGAGAAAAAATTGCGCGAGCGCTGCAATATTCCGGTGTTCCACGATGACCAGCACGGCACTGCCATCATCACCGCCGCTGCGGTGCTGAACGGTTTGCGCGTGATTGGCAAAGACATTGCCGATGTCACGCTGGTGTGTTCCGGTGCCGGCGCCGCCGCCATTGCCTGCCTGGACCTGTTGGTGGCCTTGGGCATGAAACGCGAACACATCACGGTGTGCGATTCCAAAGGGGTGATTTACCAGCACCGTGACGAACGGATGGATGAGTCCAAGCAGCGCTATGCTCAGCCGGACAACGGTCAGCGGGTGTTGGGCGATGCGGTGGCCGGCAAGGACATTTTCCTCGGCCTGTCCGGTCCCAACCTGTTGAGCGTGGACATGCTCAAAACCATGAACCCGAGCCCGATCATCCTGGCCCTGGCCAACCCGCAGCCGGAAATCTGGCCGCCAGAAGCCAAGGCGGCCCGCCCGGATGCCATTATCGGCACCGGCCGTTCCGACTTCCCCAATCAGGTCAACAATGTGCTGTGTTTCCCGTTTATCTTCCGCGGCGCATTGGATGTGGGGGCGACCACCATCAACGAAGAGATGAAGCTCGCCTGTGTGCGCGCGATTGCCGATTTGGCGATGGCCGAGCAGAACGACGAGGTGGCCAGCGCTTACGGCAATGCCGAACTCACTTTCGGCCCCGAATACCTGATTCCCAAGCCGTTTGATCCGCGCCTGATTGCGGTGATTGCGCCAGCCGTGGCGCAGGCCGCCATGGATTCCGGCGTGGCCACCCGGCCGATTGCCGATCTGGATGCCTATGTCGACACCCTCAACCAGTTCGTCTACAAGTCCAATCTGTTCATGAAACCGGTGTTTGCCCAGGCCAAACGCGAAATCAAGCGCGTGGTGTTGAGCGAAGGTGAGGACGAGCGCGTTTTGCATGCCGCCCAGCACATCGCCACCCAGAAACTGGCGTTTCCGGTGTTGATTGGCCGGCCCAGCGTGATTGAAACCCGGTTGAAGAAACTGGGCCTCACCATTCAGCCGGGCAAGGATTTCGAGCTGGTCAACAACGAGAGCGACCCGCGCTACCGCGAATACTGGGAAGAATATTACCGCTTGCTCAAACGCAAGGGCGTGACCGAGGAAATGGCCCGCCGCCGGATGATCGGCAACACCACCCTGATCGGTGCCATGATGGTGCGGCTGGGGCATGCCGATGCGCTGGTGTGCGGTACCATGGGCCGTTTCCGCGACCATTTCCAGATCATGGAAGAGGTGATCGGCTACAACAACCCGCAACAAAACGCCTGCGCCATGAACGCGTTGATTTTGTCCAGCGGCAATATTTTCATCACCGACACCTATGTCAATGCCGATCCGACTGCCGAGCAGATTGCGGCCGGTACCCTGATGTGTGCCGACGAGATGGCGCGCTTTGGCATCGCGCCCAAGGCCGCCTTGCTGTGCAATTCCAATTTCGGTTCCAACGACCATCCGGTCAGCCAGAAAATGCGGCAGGCATTGTCGCTGATTCAGGCAGCCCGTCCCGAGTTGGAAATCGATGGCGAAATGCAGGGCGATGCCGCGCTGGTGGAGGGCATCCGCAACAGACTGATGCCGGACTCGCCGCTCAAAGGATCGGCCAATCTGCTGGTGATGCCCAATGTGGAAACCGCCAACATCAGCTACAACCTGCTGCGGGTATCGGCTTCCGACGGCGTGACCATCGGTCCGATCCTGATGGGCATGGCCAAACCGGTGCACATTGTGACCCCGATTGCTTCGGTGCGCCGCATCGTCAATATGGTGGCCCTGGCTGCGGTGGATGCCCAGCGCAAGTAAGGGTGCATGCCGCCACAAAAAAAACAGCCTTGATGGCTGGTTTTTTTGTGGCGCTGCCGTTGCCGGTGGTTTCAGGCAGCCGCCAACAGCGCCGCGACGGGCTTCAGTCGGTCAGGGTGACCTTGCCTTTCATCAGGCTTTCGTGGCCGGGGAAAGAGCAGAAGAAGCTGTATTCGTCGCTGCCGGACAGCTTGGACGGGGCAAAGGAGACGCGGGCCTCTTCGCCGCCACCAATCAGTTTGGTGTGGGCCACAATGCGTTCGTCACCGGCTTTGACAAAGTCGGCATCGGCACCGGCCTGAATGCCGTCGGCCACCACGCCGGGCAGATCGGCGGTTTTGCTGATCACCAGATTATGCCCCATCGCTGCTTTGGGCATGCTGCCCACATGCTTGAGCACCACGGTGAATTCGGCACACTGGCGGCTGATGGCGATGTGGTCGGTATTGAATTTCATTTGGTCATTGCTTTCCACCACCACTTCACAGTTGGCAGCCGGTGCCGATGCACCGTCGGCCGGTGCGGAGGCCAACGGTGCGGAAGCAGGCGCCGTGGCCGGCGGTGCGGAGGCTGTGGCCGAAGCGGCCGGTGCCGCAGTTTCGGTGGGAGAGCAGGCGCTTAAGGCCAGGGCGGCAAGGGCCAGCAGGGACAGGCGGGACATCATGAGCAATACTCCTTGAGGGTGAACAAACCGTTCCAATTATAACGGCCCGCGGCGGGCAGCGGTTTGCATTGGGTCAAACAAAGCTTGCCGGCTGCCGGTGCAGAATGGAATGCATCATATTTGCAAAGCCAGGTCGGTGCCGGCCTGAATGGCCCGTTTGGCATCCAGCTCGGCGGCCAATTCGGCACCGCCAATCAGATGCAGGTGCTGGCCGCTGTGTGCCAGGGCGTTGTAAAGACTGCGTTCCGGCTCCTGGCCGGCGCAGATGATGATGTGGTCCACCGCCAGCAGGCGATCGGTACCCTGATGGCGGATGTGCAGGCCGGCATCGTCAATCTGTTGGTACTCGACCCCGCCCAGCATATGCACCCCCTTGGCCTTGAGCACCAGGCGGTGGGTCCAGCCGGTGGTTTTGCCCAGATGGCGGCCGACCACCCCTTCTTTGCGTTGCAGCAGCCAGATTTCGCGCGGCATCGGTGGAAAGTCGGGGGTGGCGGCCAAGAGGGCGCCGCGGTGTGCCAGTTGCGGGTCAATCCGCCATTCGCGGGCAAATTGCGCCGGGTCCAGCGCACTGTCCGGGCCGCTGTGGCTGAGGTATTCGGCGACATCAAAGCCGATGCCGCCGGCGCCGATGATCGCCACCCGGCCGCCGACCGGTTTCTGGTCGCGCAACACGTCCAGGTAGCTGAGCACTTTGGGATGGTCGATGCCGTTGATGGCGGGGGTGCGCGGCTGGATGCCGGTGGCGATCACCACATGATCAAAACCGGCCACCTCGGCCGCACCGACCCGTTCGCCCAGGCGCAAGGCTACCTGAAGCTGTTGCAGCCGGTGGGCAAAATAGCGCAGGGTTTCATGGAATTCCGGTTTGCCGGGAATGCGTTTGGCAATATTCAATTGGCCGCCAATCTCTGTTTGGGCATCAAACAGGGTCACCTGATGGCCGCGCTCGGCGGCGGTGACGGCACAGGCCAGACCGGCCGGCCCGGCGCCGACCACGGCAATGCGTTGCGATCGGGTTGCCGGTGTTTGCCGGCGCTGCAATTCATGGCAGGCAAACGGATTGACCAGGCAGGTGGCCAGTTTGCCGGCAAACAGATGATCCAGGCAGGCCTGGTTGCAGGCGATGCAGGTATTGATGGCGGCATCCTCGCCGCGCAGGGCTTTGTTGGTCCAGTCGGCATCGGCCAGCATCGGCCGGGCCAGGCATACCGCATCGGCCTGGCCGGCAGCGAGGATGTTTTCCGCCACTGCCGGCATGTTGATGCGGTTGGTGGCAATCACCGGAATGCCGGCCACGGCTTTGAGTTTGGCGGTGAATTCAGCAAATGCGGCCCGCGGCACCATGGTGGCGATGGTCGGAATGCGTGCTTCATGCCAGCCGATGCCGGTGTTGAACAGGCTGGCGCCGGCCTGTTCCAGTTTGGCCGCCAGTTGCCGGTTTTCGTCCCAGGTGGAACCGTCGGCCACCAGATCCAGCAGCGAGAGGCGGAAAATGATGATGAAGTCCGGGCCGCAGGCCTCGCGGATGCCGGCCACGATTTCCAGCGCAAAGCGGTGGCGGTTTTCGAGGCTGCCGCCGTAGGCGTCATCGCGCCGGTTGGTACAGGGGGCGATGAACTGGTTGATCAGATAACCTTCGCTGCCCATCACTTCTACCCCGTCGTAACCGGCCTGCTGGGCCAGGCGGGCGCAGCGGATGTAATCGGCCACCGTTTGCCGGACTTCTTCGGTGCTCATGGCACGGGGCCGGGCCGGGTTGATCGGTGCCTGCAAGGCACTGGGAGCCAGTGGCTGGCGGGTCATGGCATAACGGCCGGTGTGCAGGATTTGCAGGCAGATTTTGGCACCGTGTTCATGGGCGGCGGCCACAATCGGCCGGTGCCAGTCGGCTTCGGCGGCGGTTTCCAGTTTGGCCCCGCCGTCGGTGACCACGCCGTCGGCATTGGGACTGATGCCGCCGGTAATGATCAGCGCCACACCGCCACGGGCCCGCTCGGCATAAAAGGCGGCCAGATGTTCGGCGCCCTCGGCATGCTCTTCAAAGCCGGTGTGCATCGAACCCATGATCACGCGGTTGCGCAACACATGATGGTGGACGGTGAGCGGACGGGCCAGATGCGGGTAGGCGGTCATGGTGTTTCCTTTGTGCGGATGGACGCCCGACAGGCCGCAATCGGGCGGCTGCCGGATGATGGTTATATGGTTGGTGTGGTGGATGGCCGGATTTAGCCGCCGTGGCGGCCAAGTGCACGCAGGGCGGCAGCCAGTTCCGGGTGGTGTGCCAGGCGGTCGGCGGCGGCGGCGCAGGCATCGGCGGCGGCGCTGCTCAGGTGCAGGCGTTTGTCCCGGGGGGCTTCGGCCATGGTGGGGCGGATTGTAACGCGAACAGATTGGATTTCGGAATCAATGATTTGGAGTTGCGGCACTAGTGGCGGCAGCAGCATGCGCAGGCGCGCGGCGGCCATGCTGCCACCGGCAATCACCACCAGACGGCCGTCGGTCACGCAGGCTACCTGAAAGTGGCTGTGCAAATGCGGCGGCAGCAGTTGTTTGAGTGACCGGTCCAGCCGCTGCCAATGGGCGGTCTGTTGCAACAGGCGATTGAGTTTGGCATCTTGCCGGCCAAGCGGTTCCAGGTTCATGCGCGGGCCCGGTGGAGGATGAAAAAACACGATTATAACGAGAGCTTGGCCAAATCCCCATCTGCGAGTGCATTGGAAGGGTTGTTGATTGACACCCCAAGGATGCTGTAATACTTGCTTGGCCAGGGATCCGGCCTGTCTGCGCGCGCAGCGAGGTCTATGCCTTGCGCGGCATCCACATCTGGGTATTTGGCAACGGTCTCACGATATAATGGCGCTTTGCCGCGAGCATCGGGACAGCGCATGAGTTTGGGTGAGTTTGATTTTATCCGCCGCCATTTGCATACGGCACCGGCCGAGGGGGTGTTGCTGGGCATTGGTGATGATGCCGCCTTGTTGCGCCCGCGCGCCGGTGTCGATTATTGTGTCAGTACCGACATGTTGCTGGCCGGACGCCATTTTTTCGGTGACGAGCCGCCGGCCGACATTGCCCACAAGGTGTTGGCGGTGAATCTGTCGGACATGGCAGCCATGGGTGCGCAGCCGCGTTACCTATTGCTGTCGGCGGCGCTGCCGCAACTGGATGAAGCCTGGCTGGTCCCGTTTTGCCGGCAATTGCAGGCGATGGCGGCCGAACATGGCGCCACGCTGGTCGGTGGTGACACCACCCGCGGCGATTATGTATTCAACATCACCATCATTGGCGAGTTGCCGGCCGGACAGGCTTTGCGTCGCAGCGGCGCCCAAGCCGGCGATGAAATATGGGTGTCGGGGCAATTGGGTTTGGCGGCGGCCGGTCTGCAACAGCGTTTGGGCCGGTTGAGGCTGCCTGAAAACGTGGCGGCCCGCTGTGTGCAGGCCTTGCAACGTCCGCAGCCAAGACTGGCGTTGGGCCGGGCGCTGTTGCCGCTGGCGCATGCGGCCATGGATGTCTCCGATGGACTGGCCCAGGATTTGGGCCATATTTTGCAGGCCTCGGCAGTGGGGGCGGATCTGGATTTGCCCAGCCTGCCCACCTTGCCGGCTTTGCGCCGGCTGCTGCCGGAGCAGACCCTGTATCCGCTGTTGCTGGCCGGCGGCGATGACTACGAGCTGTTGTTTACGGCGGCTGCCGAGAATCGGCCGGCGATTTTGGCATCGGCATCGGCCAGTGGGACACCGGTCTGCTGCATCGGCCGCATCCGTGCCGAAAGCGGCTTGTGTTGCCGTCAGGCCGATGGCAGTGTGTGGCCGCTGGAACGACAAGGATATGACCATTTTGACTAAATCGACTGATTCTGGACCGGTGCCCGGCATGCGCTGGCTGTTGCGTCATCCGGTGTGCTGGCTGGGTTTTGGTTTCGGCAGCGGTCTGGCACCCAAGGCCCCCGGTACGTTCGGTACCTTGCCGGCCCTGCCGCTGACCTGGCTGCTGTTGCAAACCGGTTGGCCGCTGTCGTGGCTGTTGTGGCTGGTGGCACTGCTGTTTGTGGCCGGCATTCCGATTTGCAGCCACACCGAACGGGCGCTGGGCCGTCAGGATTATGGCGGCATTGTGTGGGATGAAATCGTGGCCATGATGCTGGTCTTGCTGTTGGTGGCGCCAGGTTGGTTGTCGTGGCTGCTGGCTTTTGCCCTGTTCCGTCTGTTTGATGCCCTCAAACCGTGGCCAATCCGCTGGTTTGATGCACGGGTGCACGGTGGTTTGGGCATCATGCTCGACGACCTGATTGCCGCCGGCTTCGCCTTGCTCGCCTGGCATGCCGCTGCGGCACTGTGGTTGCGGTGGTGAGTTGCGGTTAGCGTATTTGGGGCGGATGGTATAAGATAGCCATTCCGTTTTTGCCGGCTGCCGCCATGGATGTCCTCAAAATCACCGTCGCCACCGAATTTCTGCCCGAACACAGTGACTGGGTGCATGACCGTTATGCCTTTGCCTACCACATCGGCATTGCCAACCAGGGCAGTGAGGTGCTGATTTTGCGTCGCCGGCACTGGGAAATCACCGATGCGCTGGCCCACACCGAAGTGGTGGATGGCGAGGGTGTCATCGGCCAGCAGCCGGTACTGGTGCCCGGCGAACGGTTTGAGTACAGCAGCGGTGCCCAACTGCGTACGCCCTGGGGGCAGATGCAGGGACGCTACCAGTTCGAACGGGCCGATGGCAGCCGGTTTTGGGCTCCCATCCCGCAGTTTGAGTTGAAAGCGCCGGTAAGATTGCAATAGGCGGTTGATCATCGCAACAACAGGAGGAAGCAGCATGAATATGGCTTGGGAAGCACAATTGATTTTGGCGGGCGTGGCCGGTCTGGCGCTGGGCATGCTGGTGATGTGGCTGCTGATGCGTGGCGGCGGCAAGCACAAGCAGCAGCACGAAGCCTTGAGCCGGGAGTTTGATGCTTATCGCGAACAGGTGGACCGCCATTTTGTGGATACGGCCGCTGCCGTTGACGAGTTGAACCGCAGTTATCAGAAAGTGGTGCAGCATTTGAGCAGTGGCGCACAAACCCTGATGGGCAAGGAAGCCCTGCAGGCCCAACTGGCACAACGCAGCAATAGCTCGGTGACGGTTGCCTATTTGGCGGCGGCCGAGGTGGTGACGGCAGCAGATGCCGAACCGGTGGCGGCCTCACCGTCGGCTGACCGCGCGCTGACCGATGACGATATTCCGCCGCCGCCGTATACCGATGCCACCGAAGCCGAAGTGGTGCCGCTGACCGGCCAGCCGGACCGGGTGCCGGATCGCATTGGTGCGGCAGCAGAAACGCCGCCGCCGCGCGAAGCAGTGGCCGGCACGGCGCCGGAGCCGGTGGATCTGCACCAGCCCAAGGCATGAGATTTTTGAACGGTTTCCAGTCATGGTTTCGGTTCAGCCTGCCGATGACAGGCCCTAAAAAACGCACCGGCAACGGTGCGTTTTTGAATGTCTGGAGCAGGCAATGGCGCGGCCGCAAATAACGCAACCATCCCGACTCCGCCGCCTTTGCGGCAAGGCATCGGACACGGCATTGTTTGGGATGCCGAATCAGCACACCACCTGAATGCCACGAGGCTGCCTGAAACGCTGTTTGAACAGCCGGGGCAGTGTTTCGTGGAAATACCAGCCGCCGTGCGCCAGTGCAATGGCCCCGGCCGCACAGTGCAGGCGTGCGTGGCAGCCGTTGACGGGATGATGTTCTTCCAGCCAGATTTCGTGACGCTGGCCCCAGTCGCACACCGGCAGCAGCGGTGCCGCCGCCTGTACCCGGCGATTGTGTTCGGTGATGTGATCGGCATCGCGGCAACGGCCGTGGCATTGGCTGGCGGCGGCCAGCGGGCAGGGTACCGTTGCCGGCAGGGAAGTGGGCAGGATGTCCAGCACAGCGGGGCACAACCGGTGCTGGCGCGCCCATTCGGCGAGCGCTTTTTTGGCGGCGCGCGGGTGGGCAAACAGGCCGTAGGGGCGTTGCGGCCGGCATCCGTTGTCCAGCTTGACGATGCGCGCCTGTAAACGGCCGTGGTCATCGGCCATCCATTGCACGGTATACCAGGCTTGGCTTGCCGCCTCCGCCGGCGGCGCGGCCGGATGGCTGCCGGCCAGGGCATGGGCGTGCAACAGGCTGGCCGCCGGCATAAACGAAACCGAGCGGGTGTCGCGCCAACGGTCGGCGGCGCCGGCCCGGTGCAACAGATGGCCGATGTCGCTAAATGCCGCCTCGTGCCATTGCAGCCGGGCTTGGGCATGACCGGGGTGCTGCCACAGACTGATGCCCGGCGTGTCCGGCAGGGCGTACAGTTGTTGGCGCACCGCCGCCGGCAACCAGGCGGGCAGGCAGCTCGGGCGGATCAAATCCTGGCATTGTGCCAGCCAATGTCCGGCGTGCTGTTGCAGGCTGAGTTCCAGAAACTGGGCCAGCACCAGCACATCGGTCATGGCGCGGTGCCGGCCGTCACCGTGGGGCTTGAGATCAAAGCGTTCGATGAGGCTGTCCAGATTGTGCTTGAAATATTCGGGATACAGTTTGCGCGACAGCTGCACCGTGCACAGGGTGGGGGCGGCAAACGGCAGGCCGCAACGTGCCAGCTCGCGTTGCAAAAAGGTGTAATCGAAACGGCTGTTGTGTGCCACCAGCAAATGGCCGCGCAGCAAGGGCAGCAGCTGGCCGGCCAGTTCGCCAAAAGCGGGCGCATCGGCCACCATGTCATTGCTGATGCCGGTGAGACGGGTGATGAAGGATGAAATGGGCTGTTGCGGGTTGACCAGCCATTGGTGGTGGCTGACCTGGCCATCGGCAAAGCGCAGCAGCGCCACTTCGGTAATGCGGTCGTGGTCGAAATGGCCACCGGTGGTTTCCAGATCAATCAGCGTCACTGGCAGTGGCAAACTGGCAAAGGCGGCAGCCAGTTGCGGCCAGGCGGCGACACTCGAATCGGCAGCATTCATAAGGGCAAAAGCCGCCATTGTATCCGGCTTGGGGACGCAAAACCATGTTTCCGAAGCCGGTGGGGCAAAAAACGGTGGCAGAGGGCTTGACAGTTTTTCGGGAGCTTAATATAATGCACATCTTTCACGCACCCGTAGCTCAGTTGGATAGAGTATCTGGCTACGAACCAGAGGGTCGGGCGTTCGAATCGCTCCGGGTGCGCCACAGTTTTATTCCGCGCCCATCGTCTAGCGGTTAGGACATCGCCCTTTCACGGCGGTAACCGGGGTTCGATTCCCCGTGGGCGTGCCAGTTTTCATCCCCTGCTGATTTCAGCAGGGGATTTTTGTATGGGCATTCTGGGTGTGCAAGCAAGCTGAAATCCTGTGCAAAACATCTGTCTGCAGCGTATTTCCGCATTGTCAGTTTATACCCTGATAGGGTGCTGCTCACTCCCTAAGCTTGGAACTGCATCCACATCTGGTTTTTGACAAAGGTATTGTTGTGTCAGCGTGCCAACCGCCACAGGCTGGTGATTTCGCGGCTGCGGGCGGGGTACAGGGGATCGTGCTGATCGGTGGCTTTGGCATGCCGGGGGCGGGTATCGAGACGGCCGACAACGCGCAGTCCGGCTGCGGCAAACCATTGCGACAGGGCATCGGCCGGGCGCAGGCCGAGGTGTTCGGCCAAGTCCGACATCACTACCCAGAGTTCCCCGCCCGGGCGGAGGCGGGCCGGCGCCTGTTGCAGCAAGGCATGCAGCATGCTGTGGCCGGGGTCATAGAGTGCAGCCTCAATGTCGCTGCCGGCCTTGAGCGGCAGCCATGGCGGGTTGCAGACAATCAGGTCGGCTTGTCCGGCAGGCGGCAAATCGGTCTCGCAGACCGTGGTTTGTGCCGTCAGGTTCAGCCGTGCCAGATTGGCACGGGCGGTGACCACGGCGCGCGGGTTGGTGTCGGTGGCAATCAGTTGGCGGATGCCGCGCCGGGCCAGGATGGCCGCCAACACGCCGCTGCCGGTACCAATGTCCCAGGCTGTCTCAATCTGCGACGGCAGCGGGGCGGCGGCCACCAGATCCAGATATTCGCCGCGCAACGGTGAAAACACGCCGTAGGGGACATGAATGCGATCGCCGCCCAGCGCGTCAATGGCCACACCCCGGCGGTGCCATTCGTGCGCCCCGACCATGCCCAGCAGGTGGTTGAACGGCAGCAGGAACGGTTGCAGATTGGTTTTTCCATAGACATCGGCCAGGGCGGCGGCGACATCGGGCGCGCGCCGGTTTCCCAGGCGCCAGCCGGGCCCGACTTCCAGCAGCAGGCCGGCAAACAGGCGGCTGTGCTGCAACTGTTGCAGACGGTGGCGGTGGATGTCCGGCATGGGTTTGGCCTGGCTGCGCACCCGCTTTTTCAGGGCACCGAGCAGTTGTTTGCCCTGATGGTAATCACCGCGCCAGAGCAGGGCATGGCCGGCATAAAGCTGCTGGCGTGTGTGCTCGGTGCTGGTTTGTGCCAATGGCAGGATGTGGGTCGGCGGCGACTGGCGGCTGTCGCCGTGCCAAGGGGCGCTGCGGGATTGGCCGTTTTCTTGCCAGTGAACGAGGGGATGGGCATCGGACATCGGTATGGAAAATCCATTCAATCATGGTCAGGGTTTGATGGGTTTGCTGGCCAAAGGCCTGTGCAAAACCCCTATTTGCGGCACATTTCTTCGTTGTCGGTTGATACCCTTGTCGGGTGCGGCTCACTTCTGGGCCTTGCATTGGATGTTGTTTGCACTCGCGGCATGGTCTGTGCCGGGAACTGCATCCATATCCGGGGAGCAAAGGTTTTTGCCGGTGCGTCCGGTTGTGCGGTGCGGCCGGATGCAAAACAGGCTGCCTGAAAAGGTTTCAGGCAGCCTGTGGCGAAATGCCGCCGGTCAGTCTTCGCCGGCCAGTGCCAACAGGATGCGCAACAGGCTGCTGAACAGGTTGTACACCGAAATGAAGATGGTCAGTGCCGCACTGATGTGGCTGTCTTCGCCGCCGTCAATCACGGTGCGGATTTGCCACATGATCATCAGCGAGCTGAACACCACAAAACCGGCGGCAATGGTCAGCGACAGTACCGGCAACTGCAAAAACAGGTTGGCCACCACCCCGACCATCAGCACCACGCCGCCGACCATCAAAAAGCGGCCCAAGGCGTTCATGTCGATGTTGGTGCGTTTGGCCACAGCGGCCATCACCAGAAACACGCCGGCGGTCATGGCGGCAGCCAGCGCCACCAGTTTGCCGCCGTTGGCAAAGCTGGCGCTGTATTGCAGAATCGGGCCCAACATGAAACCCAGGCCGAACGTGAACACCATCAGCAAGGCCACGCCGACATTGCTGTAGCGGTTTTTCTCAATCGCAAAGCACATGCCGTAGAAAAAGGCGAAAAAGGCAATGATGCTGATCCAGAAATTGCCGGCCATAAAGGCAAAATTGAACTGGCTGCCGAGAAAGGCACCGGCAATACAGGGCAGAAACGCCAGGCCCAGCAAACCGTAGGTTTTGCGCAGGACAACATCCTGTGCGGTGGTGCGGTGGCCCAGTTGGGTGTAATCGTGGGTGTTGGGTGATTGGTTCATGCGCAATCCTTATATATAACGGGTTGAACAGGTGGCACAAGCAGCGGCGATTTTATCGCAAATACCTTTAAACTGTGAAATTTTTGCGCATTATGGGTTGAGGGCCGTCGGCAAACGTTGCGGCAGTTTCAGGCAGCCCCGGCCAGCCAGACCAGGGTTTGCGCGGCCACCCACAGCAGGACAAACAACGACAGGGCGGCCAGTTGGCGGTTGTAGCGCCAGCGCTGGCCGGCCTGCTCCGCCCGCCACAGGTCGCAGGCATGGCCGATGTAAAACACGGCCAGCACCCCATGACTGGCCGTCACTGCGGCGGGCGGCAGGTCAAGGCGGATTTGCCACGATGACCAACTGGCGGCGGCCAGCAGCAACAGTGCCGCATGGTAGCCACGGCCGGCGTTTAAGCCGAAACGAACCGGAAAACTGCGTTTGCCGGCGGCCGCATCGCCGTCACGGTCGCGCAGGTTGTTGATGTTGAGCACCGCCGTACACCACAGGCCGAGTGCGTTGGCCGCCGCCGCCGCCGGCAGGCTGGGGGTGGCACCGTACAGGATGGCTCCACCCAAAACCGCCAGCCAGCCGAAAAACAGCCACACCGCGACATCGCCCAGACCGGCATAACCATAGGGTTTGCGGCCAGCGGTATAGGCCCAGGCGGCGGCCAGTGCCAGCGCGCCCAGCAGCAACCACAGCCACCAACGCCCGGCCAGGCCGGGCAGGGCCGGCAGCGCCAGTGTTAGCAGCCACAGGCCGCTGGCCGCGCACAACAGGGCGCAGCATGCGAGGGCGCGGCGCATGCGCGCCGGCGACACCCAGCCGGCGGCCAATACCCGCAGCGGCGCCTGGCTGCGGTCGGTGTCCGTGCCGCGCAGGCCGTCGCCGTAGTCATTGGCCAGGTTGCAGAAAATTTGCAACAACACGGTGGTGCTGGCCAGCGCGACCAGAATGACGGGGCGGAAGTGATGCTGCACCCCGGCGATCAGGGTGGCGGTGAGCACGGAAGCCATGGCCAGCGGCAGGGTGCGCAGACGGGCGGCGGCCAGCCAGATGCGCCATGTGGCAGGGACCTGCTGCATCAGTGCCGTCCCGAACGCCAAATGGACCAGATCACCCACAGGCTGTTGGCAAAGGCCAGCAGGTAGCCGATCAGGCCGAAAAACGGCAAACCGAATATTTTGGGGCCGGCATCGATGTTCATCACAATCGAAGAGCCGACAATCAGGGCGGCGGTGACGATGCCCATGGTCAGGCGGTTGGTGATGCGGTCGAGCTGGTGGTTGAGCTGTTCCAGCCGTTTGATGTCCAGATTGACGCTGAACTGGCCTTTTTGGATGCGGCGGCTTAAGCGCAGAATGTTTTGCGGCATTTCGTCGGCCACCTGGGCCATCATTTGGGTGTGCATGCGGCCTTTGCGCCAGAGATGGCGCGGCTCCAGCCGGTGGCGCATGATGGACTGGACAATCGGCTTGGCATGTTCCAGCAGTTCGAAATCGCCATCCAGCCGTTTGACCACTCCCTCCAGGGTGATCAGGGCCTTGAACAGCATCACCAGATCGCCGGGCAGGGTGAGTTCGTGGGTGCGCATGATGTGGGTGATGTCGTGGATCACCTGGCTGATGCGCAAATCCTTCATTGCGGTGTGCTCGTAATTGAGCAGCATTTCCAGCACATCGGAGCCGAGCAGGTTTTCGTCGGGCAGTTCGCCCTGTGCCCAGTTGCTGAGCACGTATTGCATGGCAAACGGGTCACGCTGCATCAGGGCGTTGATCAGGGCGATGATTTCGCGGCGGCGGGTGGCACTGAGATTGCCGACCAGGCCGAAATCGATTAGGCTGATGCGGCCTTGTGGGCCAACGAAAATATTGCCCGGATGCGGATCGGCATGGAAAAAACCGTGCTGCAAAATCATGCCCAGCAGGGCATCGGTGATGCGGGTGGCCAGCAGGCGGCGCTCGGCAGCCGGCAGCGCGGCGGGGTCCAGGTCTTTCAGTAAAGAATCGTCAATAAATTCTTGTACCAGCAGTTGGCGGTTAGAATACGCGGCGTACACTTTGGGGATGTGGATGAAGGCATGCTTTTCATAAGCACGACCAAAGCGTTGCAGATAGCGCATCTCGACCGACAAGTCGGTTTCCTTGGCCAGCGAACGGGCAAAATACTGCACCATTTGCAAGGGGCGGTAGCGCCGTGTTTCCGGGATTTCCGATTCAATCAGCTGGGCGATATGGGTTAAAATGCGTAAATCGGCGGCCATGGTTTCGTCAATGCCGGGCCGCTTGATTTTCACCGCCACCACTTCGCCCGAAACCAGCACCGCCCGGTGCACCTGCGCAATCGACGCACTGCCGATTGGTTGCGGATCAATGTGGCGGAACACCTCGTCCAATGGTTGTTGCAGCTGCGCCTGGATCAGCGGCCGGATGTCATCGGTGGCAATCGGGCGGACATTGCTTTGTAAATGTTCGAACTCTTCGGTCCACTCGCTGCCGAAGATGTCCACCCGGGTGGACAATACCTGCCCGAGTTTGATAAAAGTGGGCCCCAATTCTTCAAAAGCACGCCGGAAACGTTGCGGCGTGCTTAAATAACGGTGTTTTTGCGCCGCTTCGTCGGCCTGTTTGTCTTGCCAGTGCTTGTTGCCCAGGCGCAAACGCTGCATGAATTCGCTCAAACCGTAGCGCGCCAGAATGGCGCCGATTTCGCGTAAGCGGGCCAGATCGCCCATGGCGGAGAAAGCTGGTTTCATTGGCAGACGGTAACCAAAAAGCAGGGCGGCGCAAGCCGCGACACCGCAGCATAACACAAGCCCCGCTGCGGGGCACGGACAATGGAATTATGATGAATGAAACGGATGGACAGACAACAGCCGCTTGCCGTGCAAGCTGAAGCCGGAGCCGGCGGTTTTTTCGCTTGGCTCAAGCAACGCAATGTGTGGCTGGCCGCTTGCCTGTGTGTGGGCTGGCTGTGGATGACACCGGCGCTGGCGGCGCCGGAGGGCCTGGACAATGCGGCCTTGGAGCGGTTGATCAATGAGCGCACCGGCAATGCGCCGGCAGCCGGCGGCGGTGATGAGGCGGGCGACCTGATCATGAACGCGATGGGACTGTTGGGCGTGGCTTACCGCTTTGGCGGCAATTCGCCGGTGAGCGGTTTGGACTGCAGCGGTTTCATGCAATACATTTTCAAGAAAAGCATGCGCATCAATTTGCCGCGCACCTCCTCCGAAATGGCCACCGTGGGCCGGGCGGTGAGCCGGACGGACCTGCAGCCGGGCGATTTGGTGTTTTTCAGTCCCGGCGGGCGCCGCATTTCCCATGTCGGCATGTACATCGGCAACGGCCGCATGGTGCATGCACCGCGCACCGGCAAGAACATTGAAATCACCAATATTGCCTCCGGCTACTGGGCCAAGCATTACACCACTGCCCGCCGGGTCAGCAACAGTGACCGTTTCCGGTGAGGATGTGTCATGACGATGCCGACACTGCCGGTATGGCGCGACGAGACGGGCGAAACGGTGGCCTGTACCGAAAAAATCAAGGTGATGCAGGAAAACATGCAGGAATTGTTCCAGACGGCACAAGATGCGTTTGAAGACGGCTTGCTGATGGGGTGCGCCGAAAACCAGCTGCGCGACTATTTGCAGCAGCTGATTGCCGGTTTGGACAATCCGTATCGCCAAATCCGTTAAACACCCGGCTCATCCGGTGCCGCCTGCTGGTGCAGGGGAACGTCTATGCCGTGCTGCCGTAACCAGGTGTGCAACTGTTGTGCCTGTGCGGGCAGGGCGTCGTTGCTGCTGTAAGTGCGCACCAGCGGCAACGGCCCGGCTTGGGTCAGCAGGGTGATGCGGTGGGTTTGCTTTCCGCTGCGTTCGGTCTCTAATGCCACACCGCGGATGTCGGCAAAGGGCAGGTTAAAGGATTTGGTGTTGCGAAACCGTTTGCGTTGGCCGCTGACTTGCCGTGTGACCGCATCAAAACGGAATGCGGAGTGTTCGTACACAACGGAAAACGCCCAGCCAGAGAAAATCATGGCCAATAGGGAACCGATGGGCTGATCACCGCTGAACAATGCCAAGGTGCTCAGCAGAAACAGGCCGGCCACCATGGCCGATGCGGGATAACTGTGGTATTCAATGCGCCAGTATTGCGCGTCTTCGGTGAATTTCAGCATAAGTGGGACAGCTTGCCGGTGGTTTTGCCATGGTTTGAATGGCTCATTGATTGAGATCGTGTGGTCATCATGCTCTAACACGATGATGTGTGTGCATCTTTAAATACAATATTGCAAAGGCTGCCTGAAACCCTGTTTCAGGCAGCCTTTGTTTTGTGCCGGATGTGGATCAGGCCACGGCGGCGACACCGGCCTTGGCAATTTGTGCATCCTGATCCTTGGCCACGCCGGAGACGCCGACCGCGCCGATGGTGTGGCCATCCACCACCACCGGCACGCCGCCTTCCATGCAACCTTGCAGCGGTGCCGACAAAAAGGCGTGACGACCACCATTGACCATGTCTTCAAAAACCTTGGTTTCTTTACGGCTGATGGCGGCGCTGCGCGCTTTTTCCAGTGACACCAGACTGCCCATCGGTGCGCAACCGTCCAGACGGACCATGCCCAGCAGATAACCGCCGTCATCCACCACGCTGATGGCCACCGGCCAGCCGTTTTGTTTGGCTTCGGCACTGGCGGCGGCCAGGATGGCTTGGACCTGTTGTTCACCCAGAATGGCTTTGTGTTGCATGTTGTGCTCCTGAAATGGTTGGTGGTCAAAAAAAACAATTATAGCGAATGCGCCGGATTTCTCATACCGCATCCCGTGAAACACGGGATGCGGCGGTGGCGTGCGCGGGTTGCCGGGCAGATGCGGGCAGGGCAGTTTCATGCCGTCTCCGGGTGGTTGCGGCGTGGCCGGCGGCCGGTCGTGGCAGTGGTTTCGGCGATTTTGCGCTGGAGGATGATTTGGCCGCCGTGCAGCAAATCGGTCTGGATGGCGATGCGGGCGGCCAGATGGTCGCCGGTGCGCAGCGCATCCAGTACCGGATAGTGATGGATGACCATATCGCGCCCGCCGTGCGAATAGCTTTGGGCAATCAGCGGGCCGATTTTCATCCACAGCCGGTTCAGGGTTTCGGTGAGAATCGGCATGCGGGCAATGCGGCACAGCTCGAAATGAAAATGCTGGTTGAGCATGATGCCCTGGGCGTGATCCTGACGTGCAATGGCTTGTTCATTGTCGGCCAGGATGCGTGCCAATTTGGCCAGATCGGCCTGGCTGGCGCGCAGGGCGGCTTCGGCCGCCGCCATGCCTTCCAGTTGCAACCGGATGTTGCGGATTTCCAGATATTCGTCCAGGGTGAGATTACGCACCCGGATGTCGCGCGGAGTGCGCATGACCAAGGCGCCATCCTGTACCAGCCACAACAGTGCGTCCCGTACCGGCGTCACACTGGTGCCCATTTGTTCGGCCAGTTGGCGGATTTTGAGGCGTTCGCCGGGCAACAGCTGGCCATTCATCAGGTTTTGCGCCAAAGTACGGTAAATTTGCTCGCCCTTGGGATTGGATGCGGTGTGAATATCGAAATGATTCATTTAATTCATTAGCTTATTTATTAAAAAATGATGCATCATCTAATATGACAATAATATTTATTACATTTAATCAAAATCTTAAATTATCAAATTAAATTAAGAAATGAAAAAAGTTGCTGATGATGCATCGAGATGATTATACTGCGCCACATTGATGGCGACCAGCGGGTGAGTCGGGGTTCCGGCGTGCGGCAAGTCCGTATGCTTGGTGCACGCATCATCACGGGAGTCGCGGATTGGGGGATGTCAAGATGGCAGGTGTGCTGGTACAGTCGGCGCCGCAAATGAATTTGGACGATGCGTGTGCGGTGGCGGCCGAGGCCTATGGTTGGCGCGTCACGGCCGAATGGCTCAGTGGCGAGCGTGACCAGAACATTCTGCTGCGTCTGGCCGATGGCCGTTGCCAGGTATTGAAGTTCATCAATGCGGCCGAAACGGCGGCCGAGACCGATGTGCAGATCAAGGTGCTGGAGTGGCTGGCCGGCCGCGAATGTGCGGTGGTGGTGCCGCAGGCACAGTATGCGCTTGATGGCCGCTCGGTGGTGGATTACCGGCGCGACGGACAGCCGGCGGTGCGGGTGCGTGCGTACAGTTATTTGCAGGGGGCGCCCACCGCCTCGGTGGCGATGACACCGGCGCTGCAAACCTCGTTTGGCCAAACCGCCGCCCGTCTGGTGCAAGCACTGGACGGTTTTGATCATCCGGCATTGCAGCGGGTGCTGTTGTGGGATGTGATGCATGTCGGGCAGCTGATGCCGTGGGCGCAGGCGTTGCCGGAAGACAACATCAAAACCTTGGCGCTGGCATTTTTGCCGCAGTTTGAGCACACGGTATTGCCGCAATTGCGCGCATTGCCGCAGCAGGTGATTCACGGCGACATTTCGCGCAGCAATACGGTGGTGGATTCGCAGCGGCCGCAGCAGCTGGCCGGGGTGCTGGATTTTGGCGATTTGTCGCGCGGGCCGCGGGTGTTGGAGCTGGCCATTGCCGCATCATATGCCATGGATGAGGCAGATGCCTTGCCGTCGTTGGCACGTATTGTTGCCGGCTATGAAAGCCTGCTGCCCTTGAGTGCTGCCGAGCGCCAGTTGTTGCCGTATGCGGTGGTGGCCCGTTGTTTGCAGCGGATTGTGATTTCCGAATGGCGATCGGCCCAGTTCCCGCACAACCGCAGCTATTTGATGCGCAGCAATGCGCCGGCCCGTGCCCTGTTGCAGCAGGTCTTGCCGCACTGGCGTGGTTTGGGTTGCGGCCTGGAAAACTGGCCGGCGGATCATGCCTGATGGCTGATGCGGGACGGCATGCCTGTAGAGTGACAACCGGCCCGCCTTCCCGGCGGGCAATCAGATGAGGATGTGGAAGCATCATGAGTAATGTGCAACCGGGCCGTGATTTGGCCGCACGCCGCACGGTTCTCGGTCCGGCGTACCGTTTGTTTTACCAACAGCCGCTGGCACCGGTGCGCGGCGATGATGTGTGGCTGGAGGATGCCGATGGCCGGCGTTATCTGGATGCATATAACAATGTGCCGGTGGTCGGTCATGGCAACCCGCGGGTGGTGGCGGCACTGGCGCAGCAAAGTGCCACCTTGTGCACCCACACCCGTTATTTGCACCATGCCATTCTCGACTATGCCGACGCGCTGTTGGCACAGTTGCCGGCCCATCTTGAGCGCATCATGTTCACCTGCACCGGCAGCGAGGCCAATGATCTGGCCCTGCGCATGGCGCAGGCGGTCAGTGGCGGACAGGGTGTGGTGGTGACCGATAATGCGTACCATGGCGTGACCCAATTGCTGGCACAGTTGTCGCCGTCACTGGCCCCGGTTGGTCCGCAGGTGCGCACCGTACCGCCGCCGTGCGTGCGGCCGGGCGAAGACGTGGCCGCTGCGGCCGAGCGCTGGGGTGTTCAGGTAGCCTCGGCCTTTGCGCAATTGCAGACATCCGGCATCCGGCCGTGTGCCTTGTTGGTGGATACCGTGTTTGCCAGTGACGGCATTTTTCCGCCGGTGGCGGGTCTGCTGGATGCCGGGGCGGCGGCGGCACGCGCCGCCGGTGCCTTG
>JBHAET010000112.1:0-3118 GCA_041855705.1 Neisseriaceae bacterium | reverse complement strand
CCCAGCAGCCCAGCAGCCCGCATTGCGCGTCTGATCTAGGCTACAGCCCCAACGCATATTCCCAGCGCCAGCAAGAACTGTTGGCCGCCATTCGCCAAATAGCGCCCGAAGTCGCCAGCGACCAGCAAATTGACTTTGACCGGTTAAAAACCCTTTTGGGCCAAGAGCGCATTGCCCCAGAAAAAGAACATTACGAACTCACCTGGGCCGGCAAAGCCGCCGCCCGGCGCGAAATTCAAAAAACCACCAGCGCCACCCTGTTGCCCGCCGCAGGCAACCCGGCACAAGCCCCGCACATGCTGATTGAAGGTGAAAACCTTGAAGTGCTGCGCGTGCTGCAAAAAAGCTATTACGGCAAGGTCAAAATGATTTACATCGACCCGCCGTACAACACCGGCAACGACAGCTTTGTTTACCCCGACGACTACACCGAAACGCTGGAAGGCTACCAGCGTCGCACCGGCGAGCGCGATGCATCAGGTTTTTTGAATAAACAAAGCCTGTGGAAAAAGAACTCCAAAGAAAACGGCCATTACCACAGCGCTTGGCTTTCCATGATGTACCCGCGCCTGTACTTGGCGCGTAATTTGCTGCGCGATGATGGAGTAATTTTTATCAGCATCGACGACAACGAAGTGGCGAATCTCAAGCTGATGTGCGATGAGATTTTTGGTGGCGAAAATTTTGTAGGCAGTATTGCGTGGGAATCAAAAACAAAATCTCAAAACACAAGGACGTCTTACAATAAGCTCCAGCCCAAAATAGAATATATATTGCTATATACAAAAAATTCTTGCCGTCGCTTTAAATTAATACAAATTGGCTCAAAGGATTATCCGGAAGAGGATAATATTGGAGTTTTTAGGAATTCCAAAGTGGAGGTGATGAATGCCGAAGGGGTTCGTGGTAGAGAAACAATGGTTTTTTCGATACTTGGAATTCTTCCGCCAGATGGTAAGCAATGGCAGATCGGGCAGGAGCAAATCAATGAATTTATTGCAAGAGGTGATCTGATTATTATTGATGGCAATCCAATAATAAAAATGAGGCCAAGTGATGAAAGAAATGATGTGACGGAGCCATTCTGGGGATTTGCATCAAAAGATATTGGAACAGCAGAAAGTGCAAAAAAGAATTTGACGGATCTATTAGGCTCGGATAAGCACAGTTTTGAGACAGTAAAGCCTGTAGATTTAATCAAAAAATTTCTGTTCCATGCAAGTGAATATGACTCCATCGTTTTTGACTTCTTCGCCGGTTCCGGCACCACCATGCAGGCGGTGATGGAGCTGAATCTGGAAGATGGCGGCAGCCGCCAATGCATTTGCGTGCAGATTCCGGAAAAGCTGGAAGAAAACACCGAGGCCTACAAGGCCGGCTACCGCACCATTGCCGACATTACCCGCGCCCGCATCGGCAAGGTGATTGAAAAGCTGAAAAAAGAGCAGCCGGATAAAACCCAAGATTTGGCCTGTGCGGATTTCACCTTGTCGCCCAGCCATTTCAAGCAGTGGCGCAGCGATGTGGGGGCTGCCGATTTGCACGAGCAGCTGGAGATTTTTCAGCAGGCGGAAAAAGTTTCGCCGCAAACGGCCAGTGCGCAAACGGCCATGCTGGCCGAGCTGTTGCTGAAAATGGGACTGGGGGCCTTGGGCGTGCAGGCGATTGTCAAACCCAAAACCGTGGCAGGCGTGACCATTCACCGCGTGCTGCTGCCCGATGACCGCGTGCTGTGGCTGTGTTTTGAGCCTTATGTGGCCGAGCTGAAGGACGAGATAGTCAAAGCCCGCCCGGCGCAGGTGGTGATGCTCAACTCCTGCTTTGTGGGTGACAAGGCCGATGAACAATTGGCCAATTTGCAATTGGAATTGCAAGGCCTGGATATTGGCCTGACGGTGATTTAAAGGGGCCTGCCATGAGCGAGCAAGACAAGGCACAGACCCCCGAGCATGCGCAAGCCGGCGCCAATAGCGGTTTGCGCCTGCAATTTGTCCATCAAGACTATCAAAACCGCGCCGTGCAGGCGGTGGTGCAGGCATTTGACGGGCAGCCAATGGCAAGCGCGGCGTTTGAGCTGCAACAAACGCCCGGCAGTGTGGACTATGCGCCCGATGGCAGCATTGCCAACCGCCTGCTGATTGCCGAAGCGCACATGCTGCAAAACGTGCAAAAGGTGCAAGCGGCCCATGGCATAGCGCCTGTGGCTGAATTGGCGGCAGACCGTGCGGAAGACAGTGCACAAGGCGGCGCGGCAGATCAGCGCTATTGCCCGCATTTCACGCTGGAGATGGAAACCGGCACGGGCAAGACCTACACCTTTATCAAGACGATGTACGAACTGAACAAGGTGTATGGCTTCAAGAAATTCGTGATTGTGGTGCCCAGTGTGGCGATACGCGAAGGCACGATGAAAAACCTGGCCGTGACCCGCAGCCACTTTGCGCAAGATTATGGCCGCGTGCCTTGCGTGCAGATTTTGTATGACAGCAGCCGCTTGAACGATTTGCGCCATTTTGCGCAGAGTGATGCCTTGAGCGTGCTGGTGATCAATATCGACAGCTTTGCCAAGGATGCCAACAACAAAATCAATCAGCAGGGCGAACGTGCGTTTGCGCCGATTGAGTACATCAGGGCCGTCAATCCGATTGTGATTGTGGACGAGCCACAGAATTTCGAAACCGATTTGCGCCAAAAGGCGTTGCGCACGTTGAATCCGCTGTGCACCATTCGCTATTCGGCAACGCATAAAAATAGCTACAACCTGCTGTATTCGCTCAACCCCGTGCAGGCGTATGACTTGGGGCTGGTCAAGCAAATCGAGGTAGATGGCGTGCTGGGCCATGGCGGCCACAACCAGGCCTTTGTTGAATTGCTGGCGATTGAGGCCAAGGCCAAAAGCATGAGCGCACGCGTTCGCCTGGACGTGAATGGCAAAAGCGGCGTGCTGCGCAAAGAGATGGCGATCAAGCCCGGCGATGATTTGCATGACAAATCAAAAGGGCGCGAGGTGTACCGCGAAGGCTATGTGCTGAACGATATTCGCGGGGATGAGATTGAGTTTTCCGGCGGGCGCGTGCTGCGCCTGGGCGAGCGGCAAGACGCGATGCAAGATGCCGTG
>JBHAET010000111.1:0-3039 GCA_041855705.1 Neisseriaceae bacterium | reverse complement strand
TGTTGTGAATTTCAATCTGCTTCAGGTTTTCAGGCAGCGTGGCGAGAATGGTTCGGGTTTTGTCATTGATACCTTGCTGCGGATCCACCAGCACCAGTGCCACATCGGCCTGTTGCACCGCCTGCTGGCTGCGCTCAATGCCGATGCGTTCCACCACATCATCGGTGTCACGCAAACCGGCAGTGTCGATGATGTGTACCGGCACGCCATCCAAGGTAATCTGTTCGCGTACCGTGTCGCGGGTGGTGCCGGCAATTTCGGTAACAATCGCCACATCATCGCCCGCCAGTGCGTTCAGCAGGCTGGATTTGCCCACATTGGGCGCACCCACCAGCACCACACTCATGCCCTCGCGCAACAGGGCGCCCTGTTGCGCCTGCGCCAGCAAAGCAGTCAGTTGTTGGCGCAAACGGTACAAACGGCCTTCGGCATCGGCGGCCTGCAAAAAATCGATGTCTTCTTCCGGAAAATCCAATGTCGCTTCCACCAGCATGCGCAAATCAATTAGGCCATCCACCAAAGCCTGTATCTGGCTGGAAAACGCGCCTTTCAGGCTGCGCAATGCCATGCGGGCGGCAGAACGGCTGGCGGCATCAATCAAATCCGCCACACTCTCGGCTTGCGCCAAATCCAGTTTGCCGTTTAAAAATGCCCGTTTGCTGAATTCGCCGGGTTCAGCCAAACGGGCACCCCATTGCAGACAGCATTGCAACAGCATTTGCATCACCACCGGTCCGCCATGACCTTGCAATTCGATGACATCTTCACCGGTAAAACTGGCCGGTGCGGCAAAATACAGCAACAGGCCGTTGTCGATGGCTTCGCCGGCGGCATCATGAAAATCGGTGTATACCGCTTGTCGTGGTATTGGGGTTTTACCGCCACTCAAGCTTTGTGCCAATGGCAGCAAGTTTTTGCCGGACAAACGAATCACCCCCACGCCACCACGTCCCGGAGCAGTGGCGATGGCGGCGATGGTGGCATGATCAACAACAGTCATGTTGGGCTTTCTGTGATTCAGGCTTTTTTGACGAATTCCGACTTCAAATTGATGGCACTGCCTTCAATTTTGCAGGCGATGTTGTGATCCCCTTGCTGCAAACGGATGTTTTTTACCTTGGTACCCTGTTTGATCACTTGGCTTGAGCCCTTGATTTTCAGATCTTTCAGCAAAATCACGCTGTCGCCATGATTCAGCACGCTGCCGTGCGCATCCGTCACCGTTTCTGCCAGGTTTTGTTCCGGCTCGGCGCCGTCTTGCCATTCATGGCCGCACTCCGGGCACAGCCACAGGCCGCCATCGGGATAAGTCAATTCGGAAGCGCATTGCGGGCAGGGAGGATAATTCATAAAACACCTTGCAAAATAAAGAACCATAGAATGAGATTGTTGCACCGTACCCGTTTGCGGCACATTTCAACCATGGTCGGTGATGGTCAGCAAACTCCTGGTGACTGGATTTGCCCGTGCCCACCGCACCATCCAGGCCTAGGGCCTGTTGACAATGAACACAGCGGCGGTATTTTGGGTCAAAATCCGCTTCGCCAGTCGATTGTCAACAGACCCTAGAACCCGCATCCGCTCTGGCTACTGTACAAAGGTTTCATTATATAACAATGCGCCGATAAAGCCTTGGCCAATACCTGATGCAAGGCAAACCCATGCCAAACGATGGGGCATTGTCCGAAACCCTTGCAGCATAGCCTGAGACTTTTGCAAAACCCCATCTGCGGCGCATTTGAAGCGTTGTGTTGCCCACTCGCCTAACCTTGTGCAATGTGTCTGCGCTCACGGGGTGGCCTACGCCTTGAACGGCATACCCATCTGACGGTTTTGCCAAGGTCTGATCGGGGGTTTTGCAAAAGTTTCATTCTGATGGACAACAAAAAGGCTGCCTGAATGTTTTCAGGCAGCCTTAATGCTCGTAGAGCCGTTTAAGCAGAAAAGCCCAAATCAGTTACCGCTTTTTTAAAGGTTTCCACATCAAAGCCGGCGTCGTGGGTGACAACCACTCGGCCATCGCTCACATTAACGTTGACCATTTTCACACCGGCCAATGCTTCGCCGTTGGCAACAATTTTATCGGCATCTGCTTTATCGCTGATACCGCCAACGTTGATCAGGGTTTGGGGCATAACAACTCCTTAATTAGAGGGTTTATTTGTCCAAGGCGCGCTCTACGTCCACCAAGGAACGGCGAGCCAATGCCAGATTGGATTTGGCTTTGTCCAGCACGGAATACAGGAACAGGCCGTTGTGACGTTGCAGCGGACGGATCAGGTGGTATTGTTTGCCCAGCGTGATCAAAATGTCTTCGATTTCGTCTTTCAGGCCCAGCATGGACATGGTTTTCATTTTGGAACGCATGACTTCGGTGTTGCCCGCAGCAGCAATTTCCAGGTCAATGGCGGCAGAACCGCCACCAGCCAACAGCATGCCGCTGTCAAAATCCACCACGGCAGCAGCCAGGGCACCATCCACATTCAGCATTTGGGATACAGCGTTATCGTAGTTCATAATTGCATTTCTCCGAATTCAGATCAAGAAAGAAGCAAATCAAATTTGCTCAAACGCCGCCATTATAATTGATGCTTTCCGAAAAAAATATGCATTTTTTATTTTTGGCAAAAATTTTAACCCGGTGTTGCATCAATGTGTTACTGACGATTTGGCTGACCATTTTGGGCAGGCCATTCACGACCTTTTACGGCATATTTCTGCCGGCTACGTCTTATTTAGAGCAAAGTATTTATTCTATTTTTCATCCATACAGGGCGATTACCAATACCCAAACGGGAATGCAGTACAAGATATATTTCCAGAGAACTATATGAATATCAAATGGATAATTAAAATATCGGGCAGTACGCCATACAGATAATCTGCCACAGATGAGGTATTGTGCCAGGTCTCAAGTCATCAAGTCATTTTTGCCCCACACGGCCTTGCCGTACATACGCACAGCAAGGCCGAGACCTTTGCCAAATACCCATCTGCGGCGAATTTCTGCGTTGTGCGCTGCTCGCTCGTTTGCCTAAC
>JBHAET010000110.1:0-5187 GCA_041855705.1 Neisseriaceae bacterium | reverse complement strand
GCTGGCCGTCAAGCGCATCTGCCGCTGCCATCCCTGGGGCGGCAGCGGTCATGATCCGGTACCGTGAAGGCGGTACGGCACACTTCAAACATTGCACACGGAAAACACCATGGATTTCAAACGGACAATGACGTTTTTTGCCCTGGCGATGCTGATTCTGCTGGGCTGGGAATACCTGTTCCCGGCGCCGAAGCCGGAACCGGCGGCGACAGCGGTTTCGGCCAGTGCGCCGGCCAACGGGCCGGCCGCGGCAGCGGCCGAGCGCAAACTCAGCCCGACCGAGGCGGTGGTGGTCACCACCGACACCGTGCGTGCCACCATTGACGAAAAAAGCGGTGATTTGCGCCGCATGGTCTTGCTCAAACACAACGCCACCAGCGATGCCGACAAGGAATTTGTCCTGTTTGACGATGGCGACAGCCGCCAGTATGTGGCGCAGTCCTCGCTGCTGACCCAAAACGGTGAATTCCTGCTCAAGGATGTGGCATTCAGCACGGCGCAAAAGCAGTACGCCATGACCGGAGATTCACTGGAAGTGCGTCTCAGCGCGCCGGAAACCCAGGGCGTGCAAGTGGACAAGGTGTATACCTTTCGCAAAGGCAGCTATTTGATCGACGTGCGCTTTGACGTCACCAACCACAGCGGCCAGCCAGTACATCTGGATGCCGCTTACCGCATTTTGCGCGACGGCAGCGAGCCGGACGGTGCCAGCTATTTTGACCAAACCTATTACGGACCGGTGCTCTACACGCCGGAGGGCAAATTTGAAAAAGTGCCGTTTGCCGACTTGGACAAAGATTTCAGCAGTGGTCGCGACCAGGCTGATTATGTGCGCAAAACCGACACTGGCTGGGTGGGCATGAGCCAGCACTATTTTATGGCTACCTGGATCTTGCAGCCCAAGGGCGGGGCTTCGGTGTGTGCCGCCGCCACCTGTCAGCTGGACATCCGCAAACGCAACGATGGCCTGTATTCGGCCGGCGTGCGCACCACCTTGCCCACGATTGCGCCGGATGCCAAGACCAGCTTCGGTGTCGGCTTGTATGCCGGTCCGCAGCAATACGCCACCATCACTCAGGTGGCCGACAACCTGCAATTGGTCAAGGATTACGGCATGGTGCACCTGTTTGCCGCCCCGCTGTTCTGGCTGCTGAACAAATTGCACGGGCTGGTGGGCAACTGGGGCTGGGCCATTATTCTGCTCACCATTGTGGTCAAGCTGGTGTTCTGGCCGCTGACTGCTGCTTCTTACCGTTCGATGGCCAAGATGCGTGCCGTGGCACCGCGCCTGCAAGCCTTGCGCGAACAGTACGGCGATGACCGCATGAAAATGCAGCAGGAAATGATGGCGATGTACAAAAAGGAGAAAATCAATCCTTTGGGCGGCTGTCTGCCCATGCTGATCCAGATTCCGGTGTTCATCGGTTTGTATTGGGCGCTTTATTCTTCGGTGGAGTTGCGTCAGGCGCCGTGGATTGGTTGGATTACCGATTTGGGCCGTACCGACCCTTATTATGTGCTGCCGATTCTGATGGCGGTGACCATGTTCATCCAGACCCATCTCAATCCGCCGCCCACCGATCCGATGCAGGCGAAAATGATGAAAATCATGCCGGTGATTTTTTCGGTCATGTTTTTCTTCTTCCCGGCCGGGCTGGTGCTCTACTGGTTGTCGAACAATATTCTGATCATCGGCCAGCAGTGGTACATCAATAAGGCCATTGAAAAACAGCACAAAGCGCATGCACACTGATGCCGAAGCCCAAAACAAGCTGCCTGAAACCCAAGTTTCAGGCAGCTTTTTGATGCACAGCCGGCAGGTGTAGGGGCGGGATCCTGTTTGCCGTATTCGGCTGCTACGCTTTGAACGGTATCCGCATCTGAAGGTTTTACAAAGGTTTCATGATGCCAAGGTTTCGGATTGTGGCCTTCACAAAAAACAGGCTGCCTGAAAAATGTTCAGGCAGCCTGTCTGCTGGGTTATGTCGCGGCTTATTGGGTCTGGGTGGTGACCGGATTGATGGTGATTTCTACTCGGCGGTTTTTGGCGCGGCCCTCAACCGTGGCATTAGACGCCACCGGCATCCGTGAGCCGTGGCCAACGGTGGTGATGCGGTTGGCGGCCACACCGCGGCCGGTTAAGAAATTGGCAACCGCCTGGGCCCGTTGTTGCGACAGCGGATTGTTAATGGCATCGGTGCCGGTGCTATCGGTATGGCCGGACACGGTGATGGTGGTGTCGGTATAGGTGGCCAGCACTTCGGCCACCGAATTCAGGCTGCCGTGCGCGCTTTGGTTGAGTGCGGCACTGCCGGTGGCAAAGGTGATGCTCTCCGGCATCACCAGTTTGATTTGGTTGCCGGCACGCTCCACGTCCACCTGGCTGTTGGCCAGTTTGTCGCGCAGCAGTTTTTCCTGATAATCCATGTAACCGCCGACACCGGCACCGATGGCGCCGCAAGCCAGCGCCGAATTGCGGGCGCCTTTGCTGCCGTGGGTAATGGCACCGACAATGCCGCAAGTGGCTGCGGCACCCAGGCCGTAGAGGGCGGTTTTGCTGACCTGGCGTTCGCCGGTGGTGGCATTGGTCACGCAACCGGACAAGGCCAGTACGGCGGTGGTGGCGGCCAGCGCCAAGGGTTTGATCAGTTGCATCGGGCATCCTTTCGATGTTCAGACAAGCCGCATCAGCGCGCGGCAAACGCCGCCACTATAGCCCAGAGCCTGAGCGGATAACAGCGGCATTGGGTAAAAAAGCCGCAGCTTGTGTTTGAGCTGCGGCTGTTTGGGTTAACCCGGATTTACAGTTTGTCGGCAGATTCGCTCAGGTAGGCGGCCACGCCTTCGGCATTGGCTTTCATGCCTTTGTCGCCTTTGTTCCAGCCGGCCGGGCATACTTCGCCATGCTCTTCGGTAAATTGCAGCGCGTCCACCATGCGCAGCATTTCGTCCACATTGCGGCCTAAGGGCAGGTTGTTCACCACCTGATGCTGTACCACGCCGTCCTTGTCGATCAGGAAAGAGCCGCGGAAGGCCACGCCGCCGGCGCTTTCCACATCATAGGCTTTGGCGATTTCGTGGCTGATGTCGGCCACCATCGGGAAGCCCACCGGGCCAATACCGCCCTGGTTTACCGGGGTGTTGCGCCAAGCGGCGTGGGTAAACTGGCTGTCGATGGAAACCGCAATCACTTCCACATTGCGTTTTTTGAATTCTTCCAAACGGTGGTCAAAGGCGATGATTTCGGACGGGCACACAAAGGTGAAGTCCAGCGGGTAGAAAAACACCACCGCATATTTGCCTTTGGCAGCTTCGGCGAAACTGAAATTGTCTACGACTTCGCCGTTGCCTAAAACGGCCGAGAATTTTTTGTCGGTGTCGTGAAAGAAGGGGGCGGGTTTGCTAACCAGAACGGCCATAATTGAACTCCAGAAATGTGTTGTGAGAAAGGTGCATTCTAAGCCAATTACACGCAGCCGTCTAACCCTGTGCCGCACAGGCACAGCACGGCTGGCACTTTGCACAGAAACCCGGCTACAATCAGCCGTTCGCCAATATCTGTGGATAGCTGCCATGATGCGCCGCCCTGTGGCTTTGTGTACCCTGCTGTTATGCCTGCTGCCGCGGTGGGCGGCGGCTGACTGTCAACCGGTTGACGACCCGGACTCAACCAACCATGTGGTTTTTGTCATGGCACCGTCAGACCGCCTGCAGATTGACGACATAATGTGCTTCACAACGGCAAACGGCGAAAAATCGTTTGATTACGCCGCCTTTGACTGGCAGTGGCGGCGTAACGGCAGGCCGGTTGCCCAAGGACGTCTGAAGCCGCCCTATGACTATCAGGGCATCGTCGGTACCGATATCAGACAGCTGGACCGGCAAACGGTTATCATCAACAGTTACGCCGAGCGCGGCGGCATTCTCCATCTGCTGTACTGGCCGAATCCGCATACCCTGCACGCCTATCATCTGGCGCATGTCGGCGGCGACGAGGAAGGCGTTTGCAGCCGGGCATCCGCCGGTACCGTCTATCTGCAGCGCTGTTATTTCAACGGCAAACATACAGCCTATTACGGCCCTGTACTGCAACTGCAGCCGACGGCGCACGGCTGGCGGGTACGCAACCGCAAAGTGGTGCGCACCTTTACCGATTTCCGCCATGCACCCGCCTTCCCGGCAGCGGCCTCATCCTAACCGCACCGTCCCGCACCCGTGCTGTCCGTTTATGGCCGGAAAACAAAAAGGCTGCATGAAAGCGTTCAGGCAGCCTGAAACCTTTACAAATCAACATCTGCGGCGCATTTGGCGCGCTGCTCGCTCGCTTGCCTATCTATCGTGTGATATCTCTGCATTCCCTACGGTCACTGTGCTGCTACGCCTTGAACTGCATCTACATCCGGGTATTTTGCAAAGGTCTGATGTGTGAAACCCCGTTATTGTAGGCTGAATCCGTTGCCAAGATAAACCGTTTGCCGTGCCGGGTGTTACAATCCGCCTGTCTGAATGACCGAGCAAGCGCCCATGTCTGTGACCATACACCCCCTGACTTCCGGCGATGAGGCAGAATGGCTGCCGTTATGGCAGGCCTATCTGGATTTTTACCAGGCCGAATTGAGTGCGGAAACCACCCGCACCACCTGGCAGCGCATCACCCGGTCGGCCGATGTCAAGGGTTTGGGCGCATTCGATACCGAACACCGGTTGGTGGGTTTTGTGCACATCGTGATCCACCCGAACACCTGGAATATCAGCCCGTGCTGTTATCTGGAAGATTTGTTTGTGGCTGCCGATTGCCGCCGGCAAGGTGTGGCCCGCGGCCTGATTGAGGCGGTTTACCGCCTTGCCGAAACAGAAGGATTTTGCCGCGTTTATTGGATCACCGATACCGGCAATGTGGCTGCGCAAGCCTTGTACCGTACGTTGGCGTGGCAAACCGATACGTTGCAATACCGGAAAGATTTTCCGCCAACACCGATTGCCGGTTGAGGCTGCCTGAAGCCGTGCAGATGCCGTCGGACCCATCAAGACGGCCCCCATGAATGATGCCGTAAGGAAACGGAAAATGAACGCAATAATCCCTGTTTTTCTGGCCGTCAGTCTGGCGGCTTGTGCCGCTGTACCGTCCGCGCACTTGCCGGCCACCGGTGGCGACCGCGATGCGCACGGCTGCATTGGTTCGGCAGG
>JBHAET010000109.1:0-6476 GCA_041855705.1 Neisseriaceae bacterium | reverse complement strand
TCAATCCCCTCCAGCGCCGGGAAACGCCGGGTGTCGGGTGCATCGACACGGTAGTCTTCCAGCGCATAGGTGGCACAGGGAATGCGGTACAGCCGTTCTTTCCATTTGTAATCAAACAAAATCACATGCTTGCGCCCGAAATGGGTGTGAAAGATGTGCGCCATGTCGATGTCGTAGTGCAGAAAGGTTTCCGAACCTGCGCCGCCGAAAAACAGCTTCGGATGCCGGTCGAGAAAACCGCCCATCAGTTCGCTGGGAAAGACATAGTCTTGCAGCAGTGCCGGTGCGTGGCGGATGGGGTCGAACAGGAAAATGCGCAAATCGGTGGGCTGGCTGCGGATCAAATCAATGTAGCGGTCAAAGCGCATGTGGCTGCTGGCGGCATTGATGGGGGCGGCCGGATCTGCCTTGCGGCTGTCGTAGAGCGGTACCTCGATGTCGCCGATGGTTTGCTGCATATAATCCAGCGACCACTTGCCGTAAGCCGGCCAGCGGTGGCTGAGGTTTTTGATCACCAGCGGACGGCGCGGTGCCAGATAATGCCGGTGAAAATCGTCCCGGCTGATGTCGTCGACCACGTCGATCGGTGTCAGTTTGAAACCCATAGGATAAATGCGGTGCAGGCCAGATTGCGGATGCCGGCGCACAGCCGGCGGATTGGCGATTCTAACAAATTTCCGCCGGCGGCTGAACCGTGACGGCGCGGTCTGATTTGACGCTGCCGGCCATCGTTGTCATAATTTTACCGTTTTTGATTCACGATACCGTTACATGGATTCTGCTAATGTCTGTAACATCGTGTCGCCAACACATGCCACGGAGCGATTTTGATGTTGCATTTGCACCCCTCACAGCATTTACACATTCAGGGCGGCCAGCTGTCGGTCATGCTGGCCCGTGACGAAAACGAGGTTCGGGAAGCACAGCGTTTGCGCTACAAGGTGTTTGCCGAAGAAATGAAGGCCAACATTCCGTTCCATGACGGTTTGGACATCGACCGCTTTGACGAGCATTGTCGCCACCTGATCGTGCGCGACAACCAGAGCGGGCGGGTGGTCGGCTGTTACCGTTTGCTGATGGCCGAAGGTGCGGCCGCCTTGGGCGGCTGGTATGCCGACAGCGAATTCGATCTCGCCCGTTTGCAACACATCTTGCCGCAAACCGTGGAACTGGGCCGTGCCTGCGTGCATCAGGATTACCGTTCCGGCAGCACCATCACTCTGTTGTGGGCCGGCCTGATCAAATTCATGCAGCAGCAGGGCATGGAGTACATGATCGGTTGCGGCAGCATGAGCATGGCCGATGGCGGGCATTTTGCCGCCAGCCTGTTCACCCGGTTGCGCAAGACATGTTATGCCCCGGCCGAATACCGGGTTTTTCCGAAAAATCCGCTGCCCATCCATGCCTTGCAAAGCGACCTGACGGTGGAAATGCCCTCGCTGATCAAAGGCTATGTGCGGGCCGGCGCCTATATTTGCGGCGAGCCGCACTGGGATGCCGATTTCAATTGCGCCGACGTATTGGTGATGATGCCGATGTCACGCATCAATCATCGTTATGCACGGCACTTCGTCAAATAAGCCCCATGAGTGATCGTCCCGCCACCACCAATCTGCTGGTTTTTGGCTGGCGCTTAAGCCGGGTGGGTGTCCACTTGGTGTCCGGTTGCCTGCAACTGGCACTGAGCCGGGATACGCTGGCAGAGCGCCGTTTGCGCATCGGTCGCTGGTCGCGGCAATTGCTCCATATTTGCGGCATGCGCATCGAAGTGGCGGGTGAGTCCCAACCGTTGGTGTCGGGGGATACCGGCTGTTTGTGGGTGGCCAATCATGTGTCGTGGCTGGATATTTTTGCCATCAATGCCCTGGTGCCGGTGCGGTTTGTGGCCAAGGACGACATCCGCCAGTGGGGCATGGTTGGTTGGCTGGTGGCGCGGGCCGATACCATTTTTATCCGTCGCGGTTCGCGTGCTGCGGCGCAGGCGATGAACGACACCCTGCGCACCGCCATGCAGGGCGGGGCGCGGGTGGCCTTGTTCCCGGAAGGCACCACCACCGACGGATACAGTCTTAAGCCGTTTAAAAGCGGTCTGTTTCAGGCAGCCACCGAAGCGGAGGTGCCGGTGCAGCCGATTGCCTTGCATTATCCCTTGCCCGGCGGCGGGCTGAATCCGGCGCCGGCTTATTATGATGACATCAGTCTGTGGCAGTGCTTGTGTGCGGTATTGCGCCAGCGGCAAAGCGTGGTGGTGCTGCAGGTGCTGTCACCGATTGCCACCCAAGGGTTGGACCGCCAAGCCGTCAGCCGTCAGGCACAGGCGCAGATTGCCGACTGCCTGCGAGAACACGGGGTTGGCACGGTTGCCGCACCTGATGCGGATTCGGCGGATGAAACGGTTAAAATTTGATAAATAAAACAAAGATATTTTTATTTTTGTGGTAAAAAAGCATAAAACGCCCGCTTGCAGGGCGTTTTTGCCATTTGCAGCCCACAGATTCCTGTGTATGATGGCCCTGTTGCGGTTGGTCATCAGACGGAAACACGGCATTGGCCAAACCGGCCCCAAATCACAATTCAATGAATTCATCAGGAGAAAATGATGCAGAAAACCAAATTATGGTCTTTGTTGGCAGCCGCCACCGTAGTGGGTTTGACCGCCTGTGGTGGCGGCAGCGGTGGCAGCACTGCCGCTCCGGCTTCCGGCAGCGGTTCGGCTCCGGCCTCTTCCGGCAAAACCTATGTGGTGGCCACCGATGCCACTTATGCGCCGTTTGAGTTTGAGGAAGCCGGCCAGGTCACCGGTTTTTCCAAAGAGCTGCTTGAAGCGGTGGCGGCCAAAGAGGGTTTGACCCTCAAATTCGTCAATACGCCGTGGGAAGGCATTTTTGCCACTTTGGGCAAGGGTGATGCCGACATCGTTTCCTCCAGCGTGACCATCACCGACGAGCGCAAGCAGACCATGGACTTCTCGGATCCTTATTTCGAAGCCACCCAGATGATTGTGACCGGCAGCAAAGGTGGCGACATCAAATCGTTTGCCGATTTGAAAACCCGTCTGGTGTCGGTACAAAACGGCACCACCGGCGATTTGGTGACGCAGAAACTGCAAGGCAAGGACAGTGCCAACATCAAGCGCTTCGAGTCCATGCCGCTGGCCCTGAAGGAACTGATCAGCGGCGGTGTGGATGCTTCCGTGGGTGACAACGGCGTGGTGCAAAACTTCGTCAACAACAACCCGGATGCCAAGCTCAACACCATTATTGACAACAGCTTTGAGAAGGAATTCTACGGCTTTGCGGTGAAGAAAGACCGTGGCGACGACTTGCTGCCCAAGCTGAATGCCGGTTTGGCGGCCATCAGGGCCGATGGCACTTACGACAAAATTTACGGCAAATGGTTTAGCACCGGCAACAGCAGCGCCGCTTCCCAGTAAACCGCTCTATCACGACAGCCCCTGTATTGTGCAGGGGCTGTTTTACCATCTGCTGTTGCATTGCAAAATGTGGCGTATAATGATGTTTTTGCAGGCTGCCCGAACCGGCCACCTTGACCCAAAGGCGGTTTCAGGCAGCCTGTTGTGACCAGATTTGACCAACCCGATACCATGCTGAACAAAGAACAGTTTGCTGACAACCATTTTATCCGCAGCATCATTGACGAGGATCTGGCCCAAGGCCGGCACCGCGCGATTCACACCCGTTTCCCGCCCGAACCCAACGGCTATTTGCACATTGGCCATGCCAAGTCCATTTGCCTGAATTTCGGCTTGGCCTATGTTTATGACGGTCTGTGCAATCTGCGCTTTGACGACACCAATCCGGAAAAAGAAAACCAGGAATACGTTGATTCCATCAAGGAAGATGTCCACTGGCTGGGTTTTGACTGGGATGGCGAGCCGCGTTATGCCTCCGATTATTTCGATCAGCTGTTTGAGTATGCGGTGGGCCTGATCAAGGATGGCAAGGCCTATGTCGATGATTTGTCGGCAGAGGAAATCCGCGAATACCGCGGCACATTGACCGAGCCGGGCAAAAACAGCCCGTACCGCGAGCGCAGCATCGAGGAAAACCTGGATTTGTTCATGCGCATGAAAGCCGGCGAATTTCCCGATGGCAGCAAAACCCTGCGCCTGAAAATCGACATGACTGCCGGCAACATCAATTTGCGTGATCCGGTGATTTACCGTATTCGCCGTGCGTACCACCACAATACCGGCGATGAGTGGTGCATTTATCCGATGTACGATTACACCCACGCCATTTCCGATGCCATCGAAGGCATTACCCATTCGTTGTGCACACTGGAATTTGAAGCCCACCGCCCGCTGTATGACTGGGTACTGGACAATATTCCGGCGCCCAGCGCGGTGCGGCCGCACCAGTATGAATTTTCGCGGCTGGAACTGCTGTATTCGATTACTTCCAAACGCAAACTCAACCAATTGGTCAGCGAAGGCCATGTGCGCGGCTGGGATGATCCGCGCATGCCCACCATTTCCGGCATGCGCCGTCGCGGTTATACCCCGGAGGGTTTGCGTCTGTTTGCCAAGCGTGCCGGCATTTCCAAGAGCGAAAATGTGGTTGATATGGCCTTGCTCGAAGGTGCCATCCGCGAAGAATTGGAGCACTCGGCACCGCGCATGATGGCGGTGCTCAACCCGATCAAGGTGGAACTCGTCAATTACGATGCGGCGCTGACCCAAAGCCGCAGCGTACCGTATCACCCCAACCATCCGGAATTTGGCGAACGCGAAGTGCCGATCAGCCGCACGCTCTACATTGAGGCCGACGACTTTTCGCTGGACCCGCCGCCGGGCTGGCAGCGGCTGACCGTGGGCGGCGAAGTGCGTTTGCGTTACAGCTATGTGATCAAGTGCGAAGAAGCGGTGCAGGACGGCAGCGGCCGGGTGGTGGCGCTCAAGTGCCGTATTGACCACGATACCCTGGGCAAGAAACCGGAAGGGCGCAAGGTCAAGGGAGTGATTCACTGGCTGTCGGCCGAACACGCGGTGCGTGCTACCGTGCGGCTTTATGATCGCCTGTTCACTGTGCCGCGCCCGGATGCGGTGCGCGGCGAGGATGGCGAATACCAGCCGTTTACCGAGTTCATCAATCCCGATTCGATGACCGAAATCGATGCCTGGGTGGAGCCGGTGGCCGGCAGCCTGCCGCCGGAAGCCCGCTATCAGTTTGAGCGTTTGGGCTATTTCGTGACCGACCGCTACGATCACCGGCCGGAAGACCCGATTTTCAACCGCACAGTGACCCTGAAAGACACCTGGCAGAAAGCGGAATAAGATGAGGGTGTCTGCCTGATGCCAAGGCTGCCTGAAAACCTTTTCAGGCAGCCTTGGCCGTTTGGCGGTGCGGGGTTGCGGCCATTTTGCATCCGCGCAAACAGGGTTTTGTGCCGATATGATGATGGCCGGATGAGTGGAGTACCGGCTGCCGGCGGGTAATCGCAAACCATACCGTGTGCTCAATAGGGGAAATGATGACCATGGACACCTCTGCTACCAATCTGGTTGTGCAACATCCTGCGGCCCGTGCCGCTGCGCCGGTGCTGGCGGCTCAGGCGCCGGCGGTTTGGCCTCAGGTGGCGCCGTGGCTGGATGCACTGTTTCAGGCTTTGGCGCAGGGACACAGTTATGTGCCGCTGTCACCGGCCGCCGCCGAAAACTTGAGTGCTGCTGCGCCACTGGTGGGGGCGGAGGGGGACTTTGCCCCACTGATCGTGTCGCAACAACGCTTGTTTCTGGGCCGCATCTGGCAATTGGAGCAGGACATTGCCGCCGATTTGCTGCGTTTGGCCGCCGCGCCGGTGGCCGCTTGGGATGAAGAAGCCGCCATGGCCGGTTTGGCGCAATGGTTTGCCGAGCCGGGCAGCGAAGACCAGCAGGCTGCTGCGGCTTTGGCATTGTTGCAGCCGCTGATGATGATCAATGGCGGGCCGGGTACCGGCAAAACCACCACGGTTGCCAAATTGCTGGCACTGCTGTGCCACAACCGGCCGGATGGCCACCTGCCGCGCATTGCGCTGGCGGCGCCCACCGGCAAGGCGGCCGCCCATATGGGAGCTGCCGTGCAGCGGGCGCTGGACAGTTTTTTGCCACCGCCCTCGGTGGCCGGGCATTTGCGCCGATTGCAGGGACAGACCGTACACCGGTTGCTGGCCTTGCGACCGCCGTTGCTGACCAGTCCTTATGATGCGGATTCGCCATTGCCGCTCGACATTCTGGTGGTGGATGAAGCCTCCATGCTGGATTTGTCCTTGCTGCACATTTTGTTGCGTGCCTTGCCCACCGGCTGCCGCTTGTTGTTGCTGGGGGACCGCAACCAATTGCCGCCGGTCGGAGCCGGTGACGTATTGGCAGCGCTGGCACAGCCGACCCGGCTGGATGCCGTCACGGCGGCGGCATGGCAGCGTTTGTTGCCAAAGCGGACGCTGCCGTTTGCGGTGGCGGCATCGGCAGGACC
>JBHAET010000108.1:0-2685 GCA_041855705.1 Neisseriaceae bacterium | reverse complement strand
TCATCAGGCGGTTCTCATCGCTGAGCACGGTGAAGGTGGGGATGCACTCGCGCAGGATGTCAACGGTTTGCTGGCTCATTTCGTGTCCATGCGTTTAATAACTTGGACGCATTGTGTATGCTGCACAACCGTCTGTCAAGCACGGCGCACCCTGCAACTGCCAAGCAGCGCGCGCCGACCGCAGCGGGCACTTTCAGTCTGTTGCGCGAGCTGTTCGGACTGGCGCGGCTGGCGTAGGCAGAACAGGCTGCCTGAAAACTGTTTGTGCAAAGCCAACGCCCACAGTGTGGGCGTTGGCTTTTCCGGCAGGGGCGATGGTTGTGATGGGCAGCCCGCGCTTGCCTGCCCATCCTTTCAAATCAAGGCTCAGGCATTGAGCGCCGGGTAATCGGTATAGCCTTTTTCGCCGCCGCCGGCCTGGGCATCGCCGTTTTGCCGCATGTGGTGGTGCATCCCCATGTGGCCGATGGCCTGCTGCACGCCGTGCTGCCGTCGTGGAAAACCCGGCCGGTGCCGGTGTACGCCGTCACCACCCCCCGCCTGCTGCCGGCCAAAACGCAAGTGTTTCTGGATTTTCTGGCGGAAAAACTGCGCGCCTGGCATACGCCGGAGTGAGGTGGCGGAAGAAGTCTCAAGCGGCCTGGAACCGAGGCAGAAGGTTTCAGGCCGCCGTTTCATTGATGGGGCATCAAGAGATGGTTTTTATCACCAATAAGCGCTTTTATTGACAAATTTTCTCATAAATAAGCGCTTATCGCGGTAAATTTTTTCAAGATAAAGCGCTTGTGACGAGAAATTTTACCATTGCTGCTTGGCGCGGGCAGGGCGATCAGCGGCGTTGCCGGAACAGCCAGTCGCGCGCGGGTTCGAGCGCGGTTGTAAGCCGCTTCCCCAAAAATGGCATAGGATTTTTCTTCTAACCCTTTGAACAAAGATATTTTTTCAAAGGGTTGTCTATGCCATTTTTCGGGGGCCCCGCTATATCGTTGCGGGAATGCCTGATCGCTGTTTTCCCCCGCATGCCATTGTTCCGGGGGGCGATACCGTTAAGGCGTTGTCCAATCTTCCACGCGCAGTCCGGCGATTTTCTGGAACGCCGCGTCATTGCTGACCAGTACGGCGTCGCTGGCCGATGCGTGTGCGGCAATCATCATGTCCAAGGGGGCCAGGGTTTTGCCGCTGTGTTCGACTTGCGCTTTGAAGAGCCCGTAATGGCGGCTGGCCTGCGCGTCAAACGGCAGTAGGGTCACCCGCAATAACAATTCATGCACAGCGCGGTGCAGTGTGCGGGCATCGGGCTTTTTGGCCAGACCGTACATCAATTCGGCATGGGTGACGGCGGAAATGCAGAGATCCGCCATCGGCACGCTTTGCAGTTTGGCCATGACGTGGGGCTGCTGGCGCAGGATGTGGCTGATGATATTGGTATCCAGCAGATAACGCATGTTTATTCCTGCCAGTGTGCAAACGGATCGCGCTCGTGGGGTGTGGTGTCGCGTTCGATGATGTCGCTGGCTTGCAATTCGGCGGCGGCGGCCAGAAAGCCCTGCCAGTCGCTCGGGCGCTGCGACAAAATCACATCGCCCGTGGCTTCGTCGCGGCGGATATAGACTTCGTCGCCGGAAAAACGAAAAGCCGCAGGCAGCCGAACCGCTTGGCTGCGGCCGTTTTGAAACAATTTGGCGGTTTGCATGGCGTGCTCCTGATGGTGGATGGGCTGGGTGGGAGTCTACCAAGGCAACATGGTATTGATCAAGATATATATCCGCTGGCGCAGTAGGATGCGCTGGAAACCCCAACACTCGTAGCGCGAGCATTGGGGTTTTATGATGATTTTTTATCACCATCAAGCGCTTATCGCGGTAAATTTTTTCAAGATAAAGCGCTTGTGGCGAGAAATTTTCCCATTGCTGCTTGGCGTGGGCAGGGCGCTCAGCGGCGTTGCCGGAACAGCCAGTCGCGCGCGGGTTCGAGCTGGTAGGCGTAGTCGAACGAATACATGTGCTCGCCGGCTTTGCTGTTGCCGTCCACGCCTGCGGGCAAGGTGGTGCCTTTGGTAAACACAATGAAGTTATGCGGATTGCCCTGTTGCAGCAAGGTGTTCACAGCAGCGTCCTGTTCGGCTTTCGGGGCATTGGCGGCAAATTCGGTTTGCGCGAAAGAAATGTTCTTCTCTGTGAACATGGCTTTCAGATCGGCCATGCCTTTGGAGGCTTTGGGGTCGCCGGCGGATACGGTGTAGATAAATTTGGCGTTTTTCAGCGGCTCGAGCACGTTCACGTCCCACTGGCTGCCGACAAACATCGAGGCGGCAAACAGATCCGGCTCGGTAACATTGAGATAAAACGAAATCATGCCGCCCATGGATTGGCCAGTGGTGTAGACGCGGTTGGCATCCACTGCCTGGCTGGCGATGGTGTGTTTGAGCAGGCGCAGCGCGATACCGACTTCGTCGCTGGTTTGCCATTGGTCGTTCACCGCCGACTGCGGGCCGGTGAAAGCAGGCACCAGCACGAAGGCCGGGTGCTTGGCCTGTGCTTCGTCGGTGGCCCAGATGATGCCGCCATAGCCCTGCATCAGCGGCGCTTGCACGCCTTTGCCGACGGTGCTGGCATCGGCGATGAACATCAGCAACGGATATTGCTTGCCCGGCTCGAGGTTTTGCGGCGTGTAGAGGTTATACGC
>JBHAET010000107.1:0-2789 GCA_041855705.1 Neisseriaceae bacterium | reverse complement strand
TCATGCCGAACGGGTGCTGCTGCGCCTGACAGCCGGCGAGCCAGTGGGAACCTTGCTGTTGCCGGGGGAAAGCCGGATCAATGCACGCAAGCAGTGGCTGATGGGGCAGGTGCAGCTTTCAGGCAGCCTCAGCGTGGATGAAGGTGCGGCCCATGCCTTGCAGCGGCGGCATTCCAGCCTGCTGCCGATTGGCTGTGTGGCGGTCAGCGGGCGTTTCAACCGCGGTGCGTTGGTGGCGGTGCTCAACACGGCCGGCCAGGAAGTGGCGCGCGGCCTGGTCAATTACAGCAGCCAGGAAATTGCCAAGCTGTTGCGCCAGCCATCACACCAGATCGAACACTTGCTGGGCTATGTGGCCGAAGACGAGCTGATTCACCGCGACAATATGGTGTTTCGCCAATAAAACCGATGCCCGCGATTGCGGGCATTTTGATTGGTGCCGGCTCCTGTCGGCCACCGGTAGGTGGGGTGAGCGTTTCGGCATGCTGATCAATCGGTCCGGACGACTGACCAACGGCTTTTGCGCCGATACTGTGTCTTCCTTTCCATTAGTTCAGGATGACACCATGAAAACCGCAAGTTCTGCCGTACTCACTGCAACCTTGCTTGCCTGGTCGGCCGGCGTGTTGGTCAAAGGCGCATTTACGTTAAGCATCGACGATGCCGCGCCCGGCGGCGGGTTTCGCCAAGCGCAGTTATTGAGTGCCGCTTATGGATTTGGCTGCTCGGGCGACAACCGCTCGCCGGCTTTGTCGTGGCGCAATGCGCCGGCAGGCACCAAAAGCTTTGTTTTGACCCTTCATGATCGGGATGCGCCGACGGGTCTTGGCTGGATGCACTGGGTGGTGGCCAATATTCCGGCCAGTGTGCACCGCCTGCCGGCCGGCATTACGGCCGCCGGACACCAACTGCCGACGGGTGCCCTGCAAACCCGTACCGATTTTGGGGTGCCGGGCTATGGTGGCGCCTGTCCGCCGCCGGGCAGCAAACACCGTTATGTGGTGACGCTGACGGCATTGAAGGTGGACCGGCTGCCGCAGGTTACGGCCGATTCAACACCGGCACTGGTGGGTTTTTTCACCCACGAGCACCGTTTGGGCGCGGCCAGCATCACCATTGAGGCCGGCCGCTGAAGTGTTTTCATGCGGGAATCGTCACCGTGCCGTCGTGCCGGCAGCGGCCGGCCGGCACTGGTGTGGCGGCGCGTACGGCCGATGGCGGGAAACCGAAACGCTGCCTGAAACGGGCCGCGAAGCGCGAGGCGCTGTGATAGCCGGTTGCACCGGCAATATGGTCGATGGACCAGTCGGTGAGCTGCAATAAGGTCAGCGCCCGCATCATGCGCACATCGGCCAGCAGTTGGCGAAATGAGGTGTGTTCGTGCGCCAGTTGCCGGCGCAGCGTCGGTTCGCTGATGTTGAGCTGTTGTGCCACAGCCGCCGCCGTCCACGCGTGTGCCGTGTCGGCGGCAATCATTTTGCGTATCTGCCGCACGAGGCCGATGCGCTCGGCAACGGCAAAGCCGACGCCCTGTTGCAGCAGCCAGGACAGCAGGCCGTGCAGGGCGGCTTCGGCCGCCGCTGCCGGGACGTCCGGATTGGCCAGTGCCCAGTCGGCATGTGCCAACGACATGGCGGCATGGCCGTTGTCGAGCAGGATCGCATCCCGGATGGCGGTGGCGGTACCGTATCGGGTGGCAAAGCGTTCGATCACGGCTTGGTCAAACGCAATCCATTGCGCTTGGTATGTTCCGTGCTCGTCCGGTTCGTTGATCACATCAAAGGTTTGGTGGGCGGCCAGGGCCGCCATTTGGCCGCAACCAATCGTCAACTCCCCGCCGGCCCAGCGCAAGCGTTTGCAGCCGCGCCGGATTAAGATCATGACCGGCTCCTGCAGGATCAGCTTGCTGTAGAGCAGGCGGGTCAGCTGGATTAAGTGACCACTGCTGCCCAGTTGCGGGCGGGAGTGCATTTGGCGTTGCGGCATCGGGTTTTCCCGGACAGAATCGGTTTGTGGCATGCCCGGGCGCAAACCGATTCCGCCCGGGCTGCCACGGTTTGCTGTTTGGCTGTTTACCAGCCGCTTTCGCCCAAGGCTTCCAGCCCCTGCCGCACTTCGCTGCCCAGACGGCGGCTCAAGGCGCGGCCCAGATCCGGCTGCGGGGTGTAGTCGATCAGGTCGGGGGCTTTGACCACATCGCGCGCAACGCTGTACACATTGCCCAAATCGTCCACCAATCCCACTTTTTTCGCTTCATTGCCGGTGTAGATGCGGCCGCTGAACACATCGGGAAATTCGGCATCTTTCAGCCGTGCGCCGCGTCCGGCTTTGACCGATTTGATGAATTCCTGATGGATGTCGTCGAGCATCTGTTGCCAAATGGCGGCCTGTTCCGGCGTTTCCGGGCTGAACGGATCGCCCATGCCTTTGTTGTCGCCGGCGGTTTTGAGCCGCCGCTTGACCCCCAGCTTGTCCATCAAGCCGGTGAAGTCGAAGCTGCCGCCAATCACACCGATGCTGCCGACCAGGCTGGAGGGGTCGGCGTAGATTTTGTCGGCGGCGCTGGCGATGTAGTAGCAGCCAGAGGCGCACACATCTTCGGCCACCACATACAGCGGAATGTTTTTGTGCTCGGCCTTGAGCCGGCGCACTTCGGAAAACGCCACATTCGACACCACCGGCGAGCCGCCGGGGCTGTTGGCACGGATGATGATGCCTTTGACCTGCGGGTTTTTGTAGGCGGCACTCAGGCCGCGGCGCAGGATGTCGGTCTGGTCTTCGGCACTGCT
>JBHAET010000106.1:0-5087 GCA_041855705.1 Neisseriaceae bacterium | reverse complement strand
GGCATTGACCGGAATGGCTTTGAACATAATCCAGGGCGTGCATACCGGCGGCTGGGGTATCCGGTATTGGCAAAATCAAATTTTGATGATTTTAACAGATTCGGATGTGGAAAATCCTGGTGCTTGCAAACGACGGCAAAACCGAAGCAAAGGGGTAAAGCAATAAATGGAATCCATCAGCTGCACGCCAGAGCCGATTATGGTGAATCGACGACATCATGGTTGTGGTATTGTCTCGCAATATGGCGGCGACGGTTTGCCGTTTTGTATGAATTGAGACCTTTGCACCATCACCATAAAGGAAACCGATGAACAACATGATTAGCGAAAAACTCGGGCACATTGCCCAAAGCGAGCCATTGCACTTCCTGCTGGCGGTTGAGAGTGGCAGTCGTGCTTGGGGCTTTGCTTCTCCGGACAGCGATTACGATGTGCGCGCGGTGTACATTCGCCGGCCGGAAGATTATTTGTGCATCAATGAGCGCAAAGACACTTTTGAATTTATTGAAAACCAATGGTTTGACGTGGGTGGCTGGGATGTTCGCAAAGCCTTGGGCCTGTTGCGCAAAAGCAATGCCGTATTGCTGGAATGGCTGTGCTCGCCGATGGTGTATACCCAAGACGACGAATTTGTTGGCCAATTGAATGCACTGCTGCCGAACTATGTCCAGGCTGCGCCCTTGCTGTATCACTATCGCGGTTTGGCGAATAATGCTTTAAAAACCATGGATTTGAACGGTGAAATCCGTTTGAAAAAATGGTTTTATGTGTTGCGCCCCTTGCTGGCGGCACGTTGGGCCATACAGCAAGGCGGCGTACCGCCGATGACGCTCAACGAACTGATGCAGGGTTGGCGCAGCGACAGCCACAATGAAATTGCCGATCTGGTGGCGCTCAAGGCAACGCAGGATGAAAGCTACCGGCACACCCTGGCTCCGGCTTTGGTGAAGTTGACCACTGATTTGGTCGAAGAAGTGGCTGCTTTGCGGGCGCCGGCACCACAGGAAACGGATATCGAGCCTTTAAACGATCTGTTCCGCCGCACTTTGCGCCGGCTTTACCCCTAAACCGAAAACGGACCGATACGATAAGGCCTGCCATGCTCACCATTGAAGACTTAATACGACATCGGCTGATTCTGCTGGAAGCCATTTCGGGCAGCCGTGCCTACGGCTTGGCCACGCCTGAGTCGGATACCGACATCAAGGGGGTGTTTTACCTGCCGCGTGCGCACTTTTATGGTCTGGAATACATTCCGCAAATCAGCAATGAGAGCAACGATATTGTCTATTACGAGTTGGGGCGGTTTGTTGAACTGCTGCTGGCCAGCAACCCGAATACGCTGGAATTGCTGGCTGCGCCAGCCGATTGTGTGCGCATCCGTCATCCGCTGATGGATGCCTTCCGCCCGGAGTGGTTTGTGTCGCAGGCCTGTCGGCAGAGCTTTGCCGGTTATGCCTATGGCCAGATCAGAAAAGCGCGCGGTCTGAACAAAAAAATCGTCAATCCGATGCCGGCGGAGAAAAAAACGGTGCTTGACTTTTGCCATGTGGTGCAAGGTGCACAAACCGTGCCGCTGGCAGCATGGCTGGCGGCGCAGGGCATGGTGCAGCGGCAAATCGGCTTGAGCAAGATCGAGCATGCCAAAAACCTGTATGCGCTGTTTTACGATGCCGCTGGTGACAAGGCTTATCGCGGCATCCTGCACAAAAACGAGGCCAGCAGCCTGTTGTTGAGCAGCATTGCCGCCGGAGAGATGCCGCTGGCCTATTTGTCGTTTAATCAGGACGGCTACAGCAGCTATTGCCGCGAATACGCCGCTTACCAGCAATGGTTGCATGAGCGCAACGAGGCACGTTACCGCAGCACCGAAGCGCATGGCCAGGGCTATGATGCCAAAAACATGATGCACACTTTCCGCTTGCTGGAGACTGCTGCCGATATTGCCTGTTATGGTGAAATCCGTGTACGCCGCCCCAATCGCGAAGCCTTGCTGGCGATTAAGCGCGGCGAATTTTCTTATGAAACGCTGATAGCACGTGCCGAGGTGCTGATGGCCGAGGTGGAGCAGGCATTTGCCCGGTCAGGGCTGCCTGAAAGCGTTAACCGCAGTGCTGCCTTGGATGCCCTGGTCAGGGTGCGGGAGCAACTGTATACCACAACGTTTGCCGCCGGTCACGATGGCTGATATCCGTCCTGTGGACGGTCATCCGAATCCGTCATTGGGTGACGAGTCGGGCGATCCGGTGGTTGTGGATGGCCCGAGACCTTTGCAAAACCCCCGTTTTCAGGCAGCCGGTGTGGCATGTTCGCTGCGCCGGTGACGGCGGGCCAGGCGTTTGGCTCGGCGGTACCAGCGGCGTTGGGCGGCGGCAGTGGGGGCTTCTGGGCGGGCATACACGGCGGCAATGTAATCATCGATCAGGCCTTGCAATGCCGGATCCAGCAATTGCCGTGCGGCCAGAGCCTGTTGCAGTTCGAGCGGCCCCTGGGTGGCGGCCTCGTCGGCAGTCAGCCCCAGCAGCCGGGTTTGCAGCAGCAGCAGGCCTTCGGCCAGCGGCTGGCGCCGCCGCCATTGCTGGTAGTGCCACCACAGCAGTGCCGGGATCAGCGCGAGGCCGCCACCGGCCAACAGCATCAGCAACACGCTGTGCCAACCGACCTGGGACAGTCCCAAACGTTGGAACAGATTGTTCTGGCGGTCGGCATCGAAATTGACCACCCATTGTTGCCAGTAAAACTGGCCGCTTTGGCTCAGGCGGAACCACCAGCTGTTGCTGTTGGCAAAATGGTTGCCCTCATTGCCCAAGGCTGCCTGAATACCATCGCGGGCACGCACCTCGGCCACGGCAGTGGTCGGATCCACCCGCAGCCAGGCTTGCTGTTCCGCCAGCCATACTTCGGCCCAGGCGTGGGCGTCTTTGCTGCGGATTTGCCAGAAACCGCCCTGGGGATGGTATTCGCCGCCCTGATAACCGGTCACCACCCGTGCCGGTAGTCCGCCGGCACGCATCAGCTGGACAAAGGCATCGGCATAGTCTTCACAAAAACCTTCCCGTCCCTGAAACAGAAAATAGTCGGTGCGGTCGCTGCCGCTGCTGCGCATCGGTTGCAGGGTGTAAACAAAGCCGTGGTCGCGAAAATAGCTCAAGGCGGCATTGATGAAATCGGTGTCCTTGGGGTGGGCGGTGCGCAGGCGGCGGCCCAGGTCGCGGGTTTGCAGATTGGCCTGTGGCAGACGGGTGTAATAGCGTCGCTCGCCGTCGCTCAAGACCTGTTGCAGATAGGGTGTGGTGCTGGCATTCAGTTGAATGCGGCGGTAGCCATCGCGGCTGCGGGCAACCCGCATCACCGCACCCAGTCGCATTTCCACATCACTGCTTGCGGCGGGCAAGGGGTAGTCGAGTGCCGGAATCCGCCCCTGTTCGTCGCGCAAAATCATTTGGTAGGCCACATTCTGCGTGCTGCGGCGGGCCCGGGCATTGTCGATGTAACGCTCATCCATTGCCTGCCACTGGATGCCGTTGTAGTCGGCCATGATCATCACGCGCCAATACAGTTGTGCACGCTGCGGGGTATAACCGCTGGGAAAGGTGGCATTGAATGCCGGCTCATCGCTTTGTACCAGATCGCTGATGCTGCCCGGCTGCATGGTGTCCGACAGGCCGGTTTTGCCCTGCTGCTGATTGGGCTGCGGAATGCGCCACAAAGGCTCGGCCATGCGCGGCACGGCCACAAACAGCACCAGTGTCAGCGGCAGTGACAGCAGCAATGCCACCATGCTTTGGCGGACGGCCTGGCGGAGATTCAGGCCACCAAGCAAGGCCATGCACAGGCCCATGGACACCAGGCCGGTCAGCAGCCAGGGGGCCATCCACACATCCTGGCGGAACAGTACGGCGCCACCCATCAACACCAGCATGGCCAGCAGCAGGATTTGCCAGTCGCGCCGACCGCGGCCTTCGTAGGCTTTGAGGATGGTGAGCAGCAGCAGAAAAGCCACGCCACCTTCCTGGCCGATAATGGTGCCCAGTTGGGTGAAGACGGCCGCCAGTGACAAGCCCAGCAGCAGCAATAACCACAACCAGGACAGGGGTTTGATGTTCAGCGCCCACAGCACCAGCCGCACCAGCCACAAAGCGGCAAATACGGCACTGACGCCCAGCGGCAGCGCCGGCAGCAGCGGCAGGGCGGTCCACAACAGGGTGAGCAGCAGGCACAGCTGCACGGTTCGGGGTGGTTCGTGGCGTAAAAACACCGGATCAGCCAGCCACATCATGACCATAATCCCAAGGCGGTGAGACACAATTGACGCTGGCCGGGGCACGGCCCGATGCTGCGGTGCGGCAGGATCAGGGTATAGGGGCGCCGCTGCTGTTCGGCCAGCAGTACCCGATGGCACAACAGACCGGCCAAGCGTTCTCTCGGGGTGTGCGGCGGGTAGTCCTGATAGGAAATCCGGTCGGGTGCCACGGCAGCCACCGGATGCTCAAAGCGTTTGTCCAGCAGTTGCCCGCTTTTGGCAAACTGCTTCCACGCAATTTGTTGTAACGATGAGCCGGCCTGGTGTTCTTGCAGATAGGCCACATCGTCGCCACTGGCCACCGTACGCCGTTCGACGGCATCCTGTCCGTCGGCATGGCTGTGGGACGGCAGGGTGTGGGCAATTGGTGCCGGATAGACCACCGCGTCACCTTGGTAATGCCACAGCGATTCGGCCAGCAGCACACCGAAAGGCGCCATGCTGACACAGCGCAACGGCGGCACCGACAGACGGCCGCGCGGTTGCGGCGGCAGCGTCCACACGGTTTCGGCGCCTGCTGCACTTGTCCATGCCTGCCATTGGCCGGGATCCTCGCTGCCGTCGCTTTCCCCGTGGCCGCCGGTTTGCAGCCACAGGTAGCGGTGACGGTTGTCGGCGGCGGAAATCAGCAGGTGTATCGGTTCGCCGGCAAAATGTTCCTCCCGGCTGTCGGCACGCAAGCTGAGACCCAGCAGCTGCAGCCAGGTCATGGCGGTGGCCACGGCCAGCATGCCCAACAGCCAGAATACCAGCACATAGGCGACATTGATTTGGTAATTGACGG
>JBHAET010000105.1:0-2693 GCA_041855705.1 Neisseriaceae bacterium | reverse complement strand
GCCGCGGGCGAATACAGTAGCCACACGGTTTTGCCGGCCGCCAGCAGGCATTCGAGCAGGCGGATGCCGTAAGGCATGCCGGAGGCACCGGTGAGAGCCAGGGTGACGGTGTTGATGGGGCGTGAAATTGGGTAAAGCATGGTGGGCCTGGTTTGGACTGGCGGGCGAGGCTGCTATTATAGCGGCTTTGCGGCGCGGCGGCTTCAGCAGAAGCGGTGTGTGCCACGCCAGAAGGAAGGCAGTCATCAATATGCAGTGGAAGGCAATTTGGGGTTGGAGTGTGGCGGCATCGGCAGTGCTGCTGGCCGCTTGCGCTCCGGTGCCGGCGGTGGTGGATATCCGCCAGGGGATCAATTACCAGCAAGACGCGGTGGTGGACGGCAATCAGGCATTGTTCGGTTTCCGCAGCCTGCCCAAACGGGCCGAAGCCGCGGCGGTCAGCGAGACGGCCGGCCGGCCGGTGGCCGAAGTCAGTCAGTGCGTGCAGCAGCAGCTGCAAAGCCAGTTCAAGTTGCCGGAAGATTTTTATCAGGTCAAAACCTATGCCGACAATGCGCAGACGGTGGCCTTGGTCAATCCGTTTACCAAAAAGGAAGGCTTGCTGTTTGACATCAGTCCCAGCGGGGTGAACAGTAGTGAAATCCGGCTGTATGCCAATGGTGCCACCTTGTCCAATGCCTGGAAGCGGCTGCCCACCCGTTGCCGCTGATCCGGCGGGCTGAGACCTTGGTAAAACCGCCATCTGCGGCGCATTTCTTCATTGCGCGCTGCCCGCTTGCTTGCCTGTTGGCGACCGAACACATCAAGCGCCAGGCTGCCTGAAAACCGTTGTCTGTGCGGCAACGGCATGTTCAGGCAGCCTGGTGCTTGGTCTCTGGCTTATTTGTTGGCCTTGATGTTTTGCCAGTGGCGGGTGACATTGCGCAGCACCGCCGCTTCAAACGGCACCATGATGTAGCTGTTTTTCATGTCGGCATCGGTGGGAAAGATGGTGTTGTCCTGGGCGTATTGCGCTTCCATCAACTCGCGGGCCGGCAGGCTGGCCGGGGCAAAGGTGACGAAATTGCCGTTTTGCGCCGCCACTTTCGGCTCCAGCTGCCAGTTGATGTAGCGGTGGGCATTGAGCACATTGGCGGCGTCGGCCGGAATGGTCCACGAATCCACCCAGATGCCGACACCTTCCTTGGGCATCATCACCTTGATCGGGTCTTTGCCGGTCGCTTCCTGTACCCGCCGTTTGGCAATGTTCAAATCGCCGCCCCAGCCCACCGCCACACACACATCCCCGCGTGCCAAATCGTTGATGTAGCCGGAGGAGCTGAAGCGTTTGATGTTGGGGCGGTTGGCTTTCAACAGGTCGGTGGCGGCCTGCAAGTCGGCTTCGGCACTGCTGTTGGTGGGCCGCTTCAGGTAGTTGAGGGCCATCGGATACATTTCGGCGGCGCTGTCCAGATAGCTGATGCCGCAAGACTTGAGCTTGGCGGTGTATTCGGGATTGAACACCAGATCCCATTGATTGTCGGGCAAGGCATCGGTCCCCAGCGCCTTGGCCACCCGCTCGGTGTTGATGGCAAAGGTGTTGGTGCCCCAGAAGAAAGGCACTGCATACGCATTGCCGGGATCCACGTTTTGCATCAGCTCCAGCAGTTTCGGATTGATGTGTCGGTAATTGGGAATCAGCGATTTGTCGATTTTCTGGTAGGCGCCGGCACCGATTTGGCGGCCGACAAAGCTGTTGGACGGGCTGGTGAGGTCATAGCCGGACTTGCCGGACAAGACCTTGCCTTCCAGCATTTCGTCGCTGTCGTAAAAATTGTAGGTAATCTTGACCTGGTGCTGCTGCTCGAAATCGGTCACCGTCTGCGGATCAACATAGTCCGACCAACTGTAGATTTTCAGCTCGGCGGTGACCGGCAGATTGCTGGCCGGAGCCGAAGCGGTATCGGGGCCGCTGGCCGCGCTGGCGGCTGCCGTGGTATCGGAGGTGGCGGCCGGCGGATTGCTCTGACCGCCACCGCAGGCGGCCAAACCCAACAGGGCGCAGGTGATGGCCGATAAACGCAGGCTGTTCATGGTTGCTCCTTGTCCGTTGTGATTCGGGTGCATGCCGGATGGTGCGGACCGGTACCACCGGATTCCGTGTTGCACGGCATGTCGCACCAGTATAGTGAAATCACTGCCAAACCGCCACCGCGCCGGCGCGCCGCTGTGCGGGGATAATCCGTGTATGGCACCGTCCGGCTCTGTCGGTGCCGTTAGCGAATTTAGGCGAAATGGTATAAGATAGCCGGCCGATATGATTGTCCGGTTTCCGTTTTCAGGCAGCCTGAAAACGGTTGCTTTTTGTCTGTGGCCAATTGCCGGTTGCTATTGGCCATATTTTGCCGTTATGGATGAAGAACACACCATGAACACCGCCCAACTGCGCCAAAAATTCCTTCAATTCTTCCAATCCAAAGGCCACCAGATTGTGCCCTCCTCCTCGCTGGTGCCGCACGACGACCCGACATTGTTGTTTACCAACGCCGGCATGAACCAATTTAAAGACGTGTTCCTCGGCTTCGACAAACGCCCCTACAACCGCGCCACCACCGCACAAAAATGCGTGCGCGCCGGCGGCAAACACAACGACCTTGAAAATGTCGGCTATACCGCCCGCCACCACACTTTCTTTGAAATGATGGGCAACTTCT
>JBHAET010000104.1:0-3043 GCA_041855705.1 Neisseriaceae bacterium | reverse complement strand
CCACATCTGGAGGTTTTGCAAAGGTCTCAAATTACAATCAAACAGTTCATTTAGCTGCCACTTTCAGGCAGCCCGGCTACTCAGGCGGCAACCAGCAACACCACCGCCTGCGCCTCGATGCCTTCCATGCGGCCCAAATAACCCAGGGTTTCATTGGTCTTGCCTTTCACATTCACCGCCCCGATGTCCAAGCCCAAATCGGCGGCGATGTGGGCACGCATGGCATCGATGTGCGGGCGCAGCTTGGGTTGTTGGGCAATCACGGTACTGTCCACATTCACCACCCGCCAACCCGCTGCCTGTACCGCGGCATAGGCACGGCGCAGCAACACCCGGCTGTCGGCGTCTTTGTGGGCCTCATCGGTATCGGGAAACAGTTTGCCGATGTCGCCCAAGGCCGCCGCCCCCAGCAGTGCATCGGTAATCGCATGCAGCAAGGCATCGGCATCGGAATGGCCCTGCAGTCCCAAATCAAACGGAATCGTCACCCCGCCCAAGACCAGCGGCCGGCCGGGCACCAGCCGATGCACATCATAACCTTGTCCAATCCGCACATTCATTCCTGTTCCCCATCATCCATCGTGTTTCAGGCAGCCTGACCGGCTGCCCGGCCAATGGCCGCGCCACGGCAAGCGTATTTGGCCCACAGTTCGGCAAACGCATCGCTACCCAGCCATTGCCATTCGCGTTCGCGTGCTGGCCGGATTTCATCGTGCCAGCCACCCTGCGGCACCGCCGGATGGCACATCAGCAAACAGCCCGCCGCAGGAGCGGCCGCCAGCCATTGCGCCCAGCGCCGCGCCAATGCCGCCGCATCGCCATCAAAACCATACACCCCGCCCAAGACCCGGTTGCACGCATCGCCCTGCGCCTGCAACCGGCGCTCGAAACGGCGGCCGCCCAGCGCATAGATAATGCGCGACTTGGCATCGCCCAACAACGGACGGGTGCTGCGCCAGTACATGCCGGCACCATAGCGCGCCTGTACCGCCCGCAGCAGGGCTTCGCGCACCTGCGGCAGTTGGTGCACATGCTGGTGGCCGTCGACGAATGCAGGCGCCGCGCCCACCAGGTCCTCAAACGCATCCAGCTGACGTGCCACCGCCGCCGACAATGTGGCCGCCGGCCAGCCACGCCGGTAGCTGCGCCACAACACCTGTTGCAGACTGCCCAAGCCGGCCAGGCCGGTGAGGTCGAAATGCAGGCCGATGCTGATGCCCAGCGCGCGCAGGTGGGCGGCCTCGTCTGCCGCCAGCCGGCCCAGACTCATCAGGCTGGTGCTCTGGATGCGGCCGCGTTCGGCCAGTTGCAACACCGCCTGATTCACCGCCGGCGACAGGCCCAGGTCATCCACATTCACCGTGATCCGCTTCATGCCCGCCCCCGGCCAAAGGCCCAGAATTTGCCCAATGCAAAGGTAATCAGGGTCACCAATACCGTCACCGCCAGCCACACCAGCACATAGGCCGCCGCCCCCAACCAAGCCAGTCCGGCCACAAACAGCAGCTGGTTCAATGCAAAACCGCCGGCCGAACTGAGCAGCCAGCGCCACAAACTGGCCTGCCAGCCGCGCTGCTGCGGATGGCGGAAGGTCAGCCGCCGGTGACCGGCAAAACTGACGGCAAACGCAGGCACAAACGCGGCCAGATTGCCCCAGGCCGGACTTATGCCCAACAGCCGCACCGCACCGATCAAGGCCAGCAGATGCACCGCCGCCGCCGCCGCGCCGACCAGCAGGAAATACAGCGCCTGCCGGCTCAGTGCGCCTGGTCGCTGTCCCATGTTTCATCCACCACAAACAGCGGCCGCTGCTTGATTTCCTCGTAAATGCGGCCGATGTATTCGGCCATCACCCCCAGGCACACCAGCTGGATGCCGGCGGAAAACATGATGCCGGCCGAAACCGTGGCCCAACCGGGGACATCGCTGCCAAACAGCAGGGTATCGGCCACGATGTACAGGCCGTACAGCAGCGAAGCGGCCGACACCAGCAAACCGGCACGGGCAATCCAGCGCAAGGGTTTGTGCGAAAACGAGGTAATGCCGACCAGAGCCAGCTCGAACAGGCCGGCATAATTGAATTTGCTCTCGCCCTGACTGCGCGCTTCGGCGGCAAACGGCAAATACACGGTGCGAAACCCGACCCAGGCGTACAGCCCTTTCATGAAGCGTTGCCGCTCCGGCAGGGACAGCAGCGCCTCGACCACTTTACGGTCCATCAGCCGGAAGTCGCCGGCATTGGGCTTGATCTGGTAGCGGCGGGTGTCCTGGATAAAATGGTAAAACCCGCGCTTGAGCAGGCGGGCCAGCCGGCTTTCATGACTGCGGCTGGCCTGGATGGCGGCCACCATTTGCGCCCCGCCACGATACAGTGCCAGCATTTCGGCCAGCACCGACACCGGATGCTGGCCATCGGCATCCATCAGCACCACCGCCCGGCCGCGCGCCTCGGCCAAGCCGGCACTGAGGGCCGCCTCCTTGCCGAAATTGCGCGACAGGCGGATCAGGCGCAATGCGGTGTTTTCAGGCAGCCCCGGCGTGTGCAGGCGGCAAAACGCCAGCATGTCATCGGTGCTGCCGTCGTCCACCACCACCACTTCCTGCCGTCCCGGCTGCTGCGCCAGCAAACCGGTCAGCTGCGGCAAAAACACGCCCAGTGCCGCCGCATCGTTGTACACCGGAATCACCACCGACAAATACACTTCGGCCGGCTCGGCAAAAATATTCATGGCTGGCTCCTCACACAGGCAGACGGAACATAGGCCCGCCATTGTACCGCCAAGGGTGCGCGCGACGGTAGCTTGTTCCATGCCAGCTGCCATTGACCGCCATACACCGTCATCCCGTCCGGCAACGGGCCGGCCAGCAAGGGCACATCAGGCTCGTCATCATCGGCCCGCCACAACAACAGGCTGCCGTGCGCCGCCAGCCGTTGCCGCGTCATCCACGGCGAATAGGCCGGATTGCCGGCAATCATGACCGAGGGGCGCTCAGGCAAAGCGGTGGCGGCCAAGCCCGCCAGCCAGTAATCGCCCGCCAGATT